>JAMJFV010000156.1 GCA_023544495.1 ANME-2 cluster archaeon | reverse complement strand
CAATAATGTTTGAAGATATAATGCAGGATATAGATATATTGACAGGTACCATAAAGACGATCGATGACGCGATCAGTATAGCGTTGTCGATAGAAACGCAGGGACGGAATTTCTACCTTGGTAAAATTGATACTTCAACCAGCATTTCCGCTAAGGACCTGTTCATATATCTTGCAGCAGAAGAAGAAAAACACATTGAATATCTCAATGAGTTCTTGAACACAGGTCAGGCAACTGTGGTACATGAAAAACAACCGCCTGATTTCTCACAATCCTTTGCCAGTGAATATTCAGGTGATAATCCCGGTGAAATGGATGTACTGCTTGGTGCGCTGCGTTTTGAACAAAAGAATGAGGACTTCTACAGGGAACTGGCAGGATGGGCAGAAGATCCAAAACAAAAAGCATTCTTTGAAAGACTGGCAGTTTTTGAGCACGGGCACATGGAAATAATAGACGGATTTATTGAAGATGCATCACAATTCAGGATGCAGACATAATTCGAGGTGTTCTTATGGGGGAAAATAGTGAACGAATAACACTCACGAAGGGTGTTTACTGGGTGGGTGCCATAGACTGGAACCTCCGTGACTTCCACGGTTATGTAACACCCAGAGGTACAACGTACAATGCATATCTCATCGTTGATGAGAAAGTCGCACTCGTGGATACGGTCAATGCAGAGTTCGCAGGTGAGATGATGGAGCGTATACGCCAGATCATCGACCCTGCTAAGATAGATTATGTGGTCGCGAACCATGTAGAGATGGACCACTCAGGTTCCCTGCCTGCTGTCATGGAAGCCATACCAGGTGCAAAAATATATGGCACACGCCAGTGCAAGAACGGCCTGTCACAATATTATCATGCACATGGATTTGACAGGTGGGATTTTGAAATTGTTGAGACCGGGAGCGAACTGAACCTGGGTACTAAAACATTGATGTTCATCGAAGCAGCGATGCTGCACTGGCCCGACAGCATGCATACCTACATCAAAGAGGATAAGATCCTGCTGTCCAATGACGCTTTCGGGCAGCATGTGGCAACCTCGAATCGCTTTAATGATGAAGTGGACGATGTGATGGAAGATGCCGCCGAGTATTATGCAAATATCCTGATGCCTTTCGGGAAGGTGATATTAAAGTATGTCGGGACTGTAGGGGAACTGGGTATTGGCATTGATATGATCGCACCATGCCATGGCATCATCTGGCGGAAGGACCCCGGACAGATCATCGAAGCATATGGCCGGTGGGCCAGCGGTGAGAACATACCAAAAGTGCTTGTTATATACGATACTATGTGGGGTAGCACGCACATGATGGCCCGTTCGATTGTTGAAGGTGTAACATCCACAGGAGTTGATGTTAAACTCATCAATATCAGGAAAAATGATTTGAGCAAAATTATCAAAGAAATACTGGATGCTCCGGTTGTACTGGTAGGTTCGCCCACCCTGAACAATGGTATGTTCCCGTCCGTGGGGGAATTCCTGACGTACCTGAAGGGATTGCATCCGGCAGGAAAAAAGGCCGCAGTCTTCGGATCGTATGGCTGGGGTGGTGGAGCTGTAAAAGCCGTGGAGAAGGAACTGGAAGCTGCCGGATTCGAACTTATCGAACCCGGGTTTCAGGTGCGATACCGGCCCGATAAAGAAGGACTGGAAAAATGCAGGATGATGGGTGAGCGGGTAGCAGCTGTAGTAAAAGCGATGTAAGGAGAATAATAAAATAACTCAGGAGTGGTAAAATGACGAAATTCGATGACCTTGAAACCGAAATATATGAATGGGCCAGGCAAAATGCAGAAAGTATAGGGTGTAAACTGAATCCCGATTATGACATTGTTGCAATAGCGATCAAAGGGATGGCCAACAACAAGAAAAAGTACGGTGAACAGTATTGTAGCTGCCGGGAGATCACGGGTAATAAAACGGAAGACAGGAAGATCATCTGTCCATGCGTATATCGTTCAAGGGAACTGGAGCAGCGGGGTGCCTGTAAATGTGCCCTGTTCGTGAAATAGGAATAACAATTCCAGAGATCCCGCACGAGTGGGCACAGTAAGTATAATAAAGAGTATTTGGATGTACGTCTATTAACATCATATACATTTATCATTGTTATGTTGATAATGTTCGGGAATCCTTATATCAATTTTGAACACACGAGGGAGTGGTGATATTATGGAAACAGTAAGTTTACATGAATCGGTAAGAAAGATGCATAAAGTAATGCAGGCAGATGGTGTGGGAAATACCTTCGATCGTTTTACAGCGCAAGGGAAACGGTGTACGTTCTGCAGCACAGGAGTGAGCTGCCAGTTGTGCAGCAACGGACCCTGCCGGTTGTCAGAGAAAGCACCTTTTGGGACCTGTGGCATTAATGCGGATGCCATGGCAATGCGCAACCTGCTCCATCTCAACGTGATGGGGACTACGGCATATACATATCATGCAAAGGAACTGGCACATACCCTGATAGCCACGGGAAGGGGTCAGACGCCCTTTACCGTCAAGGATGAAGGGAAACTGCGCATGCTGGCAGAAAAACTGGGTATACAGGAGCAGGATGTCAATGCCATGACCATGGGTGTGGGCAAGGCCATACTTAATAGCATTCACAGCGATTCTGACGGAGTCCTCAATATGGTTGAACTTTTTGCTCCGGAATCCAGGATAAAGGTATGGAAGGAGCTGGGAATCCTGCCGGGCGGCCCGCTGGATGAGTCAATGGATATGCATACTGCCAGTATGACCAACATAGACGGGAATTATGTGTCCCTGGCGGTCAAAGCAATGCGGCTGGGGATTTCCACGATCTATGGGTCACAGGTTCCCCTTGAACTGGGACAGGATATCCTGTTCGGCACACCAACGCCGCATGAGCATGATGTGGACCTCGGGATCATTGACCCCGAATACACCAACGTTGTAGCAAACGGGCACGAGCCGTTTATCGGCGCTGCTTTGATCGCAGTAGCCCACAAACCTGAGAACCAGCAAAAGGCAAAGGATGCAGGGGCAAAAGGGCTGCGGGTCATTGGCTCCATCGAGACCGGACAGGAACTGTTGCAGCGTTTCGAAAAAGATGATGTGTTCGTGGGACTGACCGGCAACTGGCTCAGTGTCGAAGCTGCACTGGCGACCGGCGGGATCGATGTGTTTGCCATGGATATGAACTGCTCGCCGCCCGCGCTTGGAGATTTCCAGGACAAGTATCATGTGACCCTTGTCTCAGTGTCCAAACTTGTTTCCATGCCGGGTGTGGATAGGCAGATCGTGTACAAACCTGAAAAGGTTGAAGCCCAGGCACAGGAACTCATTGACCTTGCAATTGAGAATTTTAAGAAACGAAAAGCTGCAGGGTTCGTCAAACACAATCTTCCCATTCAAAAGACCATTACCGGTTTTTCGACCGAGGCTATCCTTGCGGCACTGGGCGGCACTCTGGACCCGTTCCTTGATGCGGTGAAAGCGGGCAGTATCAAGGGCTGTGCGGCCCTGGTCAGCTGTGCCACATTGAACGGTGGCGGACAGGATGTCAATACGGTTGCCGTTGCAAAAGAACTCATCAAGAGGGACATACTGGTGTTAAGTGCCGGATGCGGTAATGCAGCACTGCAGGTGGCAGGGCTTACCACCATCGAAGCGCAGGAACTTGCCGGTCCGGGCCTGAAGGCTGTATGCGGGTCCCTGGGTATCCCGCCGGTACTGAGCTTTGGTACCTGTACCGATACCGGACGGCTGACATTGCTTGCAAATGCCATTGCAGGCGCACTGGGCGTTGACCCGTCAGCACTGCCCATCGTAGTGACCGCACCCGAGTATATGGAACAGAAGGCTACTATCGATGCCTTATTTGCCCTGGCGAACGGGTGGTATACCCATGTGGCACCTCTGCCGCCTGTGGCAGGTGCGCCTAACCTGGTGAAACTGCTCACGCAGGACCTTGAGGGGATCACGGGCGGGAAGCTGGCTGTTGAGGCTGACCCTGTTGAAGCGGTAGACGGTATGGAGGCACATATCATTAAAAAGCGAAAGGCATTAGGAATTTAAGTCACATTAAATTAAGTCGCATGGATTTCCCCTGCGACTTTTTTTTATATGATCCTGAATTGTGACGGCCTTTGACGAGCCCATCGAGTTCAGGTTATACGAGATGTGACACCATGAAGGACGGCGCGTTGATGGGTGCTTTCATGATGGGACCGGAATGTTCAGTGGCACGGATTCTATGAGATGATGCAGGATAAGGTCGAGATAGAAGAGATGCTGCACAGATACGAAATGACGACTGAGGATCCGGAGAGAATGCTACGCCCGGATTTGGTGGTGTGCTGGCTGCGGTTGGATTACTTGGTATGCTGTTAGTGATGGGCAGGCGCAGAAATTAGGGAAAGGTATGAGGAGGAGGATTATGCCTCATTTCCTTTCCGGTCGACTTAGCCTGGCCGCACACATCAAAGGTATGTCTGCAAAATAGTATTCATTTCTCAATAGCGAAAAAAGAAAAGAAGCCTTATTCGGCTTCTTTCAAACCTGCAATATAGTCATAGAGAAATGCAGCGATCACAGCACCTACTATTGGTCCAATGATATAGATGGGAAAAAAGTTCCAGAGGTTGGGTCCCCCGAACAGTGTATCTCCCAGATATGGTCCAAAAGTACGGGCAGGGTTCAACGACGAACCTGTGATATTTCCTGTG
>JAMJFV010000155.1 GCA_023544495.1 ANME-2 cluster archaeon | reverse complement strand
CTTCCAATTTATCAAACTGCCATAATATGCTTGCCAGTTTTGTCAGGCGAGGCAGACCTGATGACATCAAGGCCATCATCACGTAATTGGAGGGAGATTTCATGAAAAGCGAGATATTTAACAGAATTGTTATTGCGACAGACGGTTCAGAAAACTCAGCAAATGCTATTAAACACGCTATTGAAATTGCACGGATCTCGGAAGCCAGTCTTTCTGCTGTATATGTTGTGGACACGGGGGCTTTTGCATCCATTCCTGTTGATATGGCAATGGGGAATATGTATGAGATCTTGAAAACGGAAGGTGACAGTGCCATCAAGCAGGTGGAAGATCAGGCCCTGGCTGCGGGTATTGAAATCGAAGGTTTTAATGTTGAAGGTCATCCTGCGGAGGAAATAATTAAATTATCTGAGAATCAGTCAGCCGACCTTATCGTTATGGGAACTCTTGGAAAAAGCGGTCTTGACAGATTCTTACTGGGAAGTGTGGCAGAAAAGGTATCAAGGAACTCACTTATACCTGTGATGGTTGTACGAGGGGAAAAACCCAAATAGTACAAGCTCCATCAAGAGCCCACATAGGAGTTTTATAAAAATGCCTGGTTTTACAACAGTTGAAGACATTATGGTGCGGGATGTTGCATATGCTTCATTGCCCGGTTCCAGGGACGAGGTACTTGAGATCCTCAAAATGAAACATGTTTCTGGTGTACCTGTGGTAAAGAAGGATGAACTTGTGGGTATTGTTACCAGGACTGACCTTTTGAAATATCCTGAAGAAGAGCAGCTGGCTATCCTCATGCGGAGAGATCCCATTACTGTCAAACCCGGTGAGTCTATTGTGGATGCTGCCAGGACAATACTTGAACATAAGGTCAGGCGGTTACCCGTTGTTGAAAACGGCACACTCGTAGGTCTGATCACCATAGCAGATATTGTTGGTGCTATTGCAGGTTTGAGCATTTCGGAGCCTATTGGTGATATTATCAGTGAACAGACGATCGTTATTTGGGACAAGACCCCTATTTCGGTTGTGGGAATGATAATGGAGATGGCAGAGGTAAAAGCTGCACCTGTAGTGAATGTGAACCGTGAAGTGCTGGGAGTAATAAATGATAAGGACCTTATAAATATGAGCGTTATCGAAGATTCGCTTGAACATTCGGATATGTCGGCGGGTTCGGATGACGATGCATGGACATGGGAATCAATGCGCGATACAATGAGCCTGTATTATAGTGTGTCAAGGATAAAACTTCCGGATTCTACGGTGAGCGAGGTAATAAACCTGAAGGGTGAACCTGTGACCGTTATACCCAATACTACCGTGAGTGACGCTGCAAGGAAACTGAAACGAAACAATATCGACCAGATGCCTGTCCTGTCCGGACGCAATAAGCTCATCGGGATGTTGCACGACTTTGACCTGCTAAAGGCACTGGTATGAGGGCAATATTCGATATATTCATTAGTGATGATCATACATCTGATATAATGGAGGTAATTAATCTTGGCAAAGAAGAAACAGACAAGTAGCGGTCTGCAGTCATCAGCGGGACTTATGCGGTACTATGAAGCTGATGAAACCACATTCCACATGGACCCGAAATATATCATGATAGGTGGAGTGCTGACCGGACTGATATTATTATTGCTCAATTACCGTTTTGGCCTCTGGCCCTGAAATCCATCTTGGTTTTTCATGGTATTTTTTTGTGAATGGAATCTGGACACTCCAGGTGTCAGCGAGGGTCCAGTTCCAGCCACTGTGCAAATTTTCGCATTGCATTGCCCCTGTGTGATATCCGGTTCTTTTTAAAATCGTCCAGTTCACCAAACGTCCGGCCTTCATACAGGAAGATAGGGTCATATCCAAAACCATGCGTTCCGCGTTCTTCAAATGAAATGGTCCCTACAACTTCTCCTGTGAATGTACGGGGTTCGCCACCGGGTCGGCAGAATCCCACAACTGTGCTGAACACGGCCCTGCGGTTGGTCTCACCTTCCATAAGCTTCAGGACTTTCCGGTTGCCCAGGTGGTCTTCTACATAACGTGAGTAGGGGCCGGGGAAGCCGTTCAGGGTTTCGATGAATATACCGCTGTCGTCCACCATGACATCCCTGTCCAGCCTGTCAGCACACCAGCGCGCGCCATAGGCCGATATGGTCTCAAGGTCATCGGCCTGCAGTTCGGGATATTCGCAATCGAGCTGTTCTACTTCATATCCCACCTCTCCCAGAATGTTCTTTGCTTCCCTGAGTTTATTGGGATTGCCGGTGGCGAAATATATTTTATGCATACCGTCCTCTTCTTTCGATCTGTGTTACCCGCTCCAGTACAGCATCAGCACCCAAAAAGGTCTGGCGGTAAGCCGCAGAGAACGCGGAAATGAGTTCTTCATGGTCGTTGTGCGTGCTCTCGTAGGTCTGGAACAGTACATGGATGTCCACACCCTTCGCCTCCACAGAGCTGTCATAATAGGCCAGCCCGAAGTCGATGAGGTATATCCTGCCGTTGTGCAGAATCATATTGGAGGTGGTGAGGTCGCCATGTATAATATTGGCAGCGTGGAGCTTGCCCACTACGGTCCCGATATCGCTGCTTAACAGGGGTGTGATGATGTCTTTTATTTTCGGGCCTTCGATGTATTGCATGGTAATTTCGAAGTCCTCGATGTCATAGATTATAGGCGTTGGCACACCATTGCGCCTGGACTCGGAGGTAAGCCGGGCTTCAGTCCGGGTGCGCTCCCTGCGGATAAGGTTATCCAGGGCTTCCAGGCGGTATCCTTTAGGCAGGCGTTTCTTGATGACCATGCCGTCCCTGAGTTCTATGGTGGCTTCTGCGCCCATGCTGAGGAACATGGGTGAGGAAAATGACCTGTTGTGATATAAAACTGGCTGTTGCTTTTGCAATGTATTTTTTCCCGCTCATTTCGGGCATGTATTTGTAATGTTGACCCTGGAATGGAGCCAGATACGCAAAAGGTCCTATATAGAGGCACACTCGAGTTGATTGTCTATAAACTCAACCGTGAAAGAGATATATTCAGACAGGCAGCCTTATTTTTACATGCCATTGCAGCCCAGCATCCCTTTTTTGACGGCAATAAAGAACAGCCTTTGCAGCAGCAGAAAATGTGCTCGGAGAGGCAGGATATTATCTGAATTCAGAGACTAACGAAATTGTCAGTCTGATGAAAAAAATTGCTGAATATGAATGCTCTGTCAATGAGATTGAAAAATGGGTAAGGGAAAAATCTACAGCTACACCTGAGCCAGATTCTTAAATGCCTTATCGTGCCTGTGCATTGTTTTCTCCAGAATTTCACGCTGCTTTGATGTCAATCCTTTCTCCTTCACATTTGGGTTCGGCAGACTGGGTTGATCTGTGAGTTCCTGGAGTTCTTTTCTTGAATAACTCATTCTATAATCCATAGACTGTTATTCTATTTATAATTGTTTCGCAAATGAACCGTAATTGAAGGTTATTTCTCACTGCTGATAATTATATTTAAACGCTCATATTTTATTTTTTTCACTGACTTTTTTATCCAGATGACAAAACTCAGGGGGAATTCTATTACAGGATATACCTGCTTTGAGATACTCCAAAAGGACGGATTGAACTTAAAATTGTATGCGGGGGAAGGGATTCGAACCCTTGAACTCCTGCGAGAATAGATCTTGAGTCTATCACCTTTGGCCTGGCTTGGTTACCCCCGCACAGGGGAAATGTGGTGCCGTCATTCATGGAGTTCTTCATATATCTTCATATCGGTAACCCTTTTTGGGTCATTGGCCAATATCTACAAAAATTACTTTGTAAGGTTAGATCTGGTTTTATAGATTGCTGCAAAAAGATGTAACAGGACATTAATAGTCTTTTCGAAACAACCACCTTCTATGCTATGACAGAAAAATATAAATATTAACTAACGAATTGTCACATAACAAAAAAATTGCAGAAATCGGTCTTGATCGATGAACAGCAAATGACACTACCTCCCCGAAAAATGAGTACAATGTTCATTCCACAAACGACTACAAGGTATAGCCTGCAGTGCATGTTATCTGCCTGGCTTATCAGAGGCAATACATGAATCTTCAAAAACACGTTAGCCTGAACATAAATGTCCGCGGTAACGGTCAATCCCCCACGCTGGCCATAAACGATAGATGCAAAGACCTTCAGAAGGAAGGCAATATAATATACAACTTTGGGCTGGGACAGTCCCCCTTTCCCGTTCCGGTCCCCGTGGTGAACGCCCTCAGGACACATGCCCACGAGAAAGATTACCTCCCGGTGAAGGGATTGCCGGCACTGAGGGAAGCAGTGGCCGGTTTTCACAGAGGGAAGGACAACGTTGATGCAAACCCTGAATATGTAATGGTTGGTCCGGGCTCAAAAGAACTCATGTTCCTCCTCCAGCTTGTCTTCTACGGCGAATTCATCGTTCCCACTCCATGCTGGGTCTCCTACGTACCCCAGGCCAAGATCCTTGGAAAGAAAGTACGTCTTATCCACACCACCTATGAGGACAAATGGCACATTACCCCCCAGCGTCTCGCAGAGTTCCTTGATAGCGAGAATGACATATACCGCCCCCGCATTCTGGTACTTAATTACCCGGGGAACCCTGATGGTCTTACCTATACCCGGGACCAGCTCAGGGAGATCGCTGAAGTGGCCAGGAAATATGAGATCATCCTGCTTTCAGACGAGATATACGGGCAGC
>JAMJFV010000154.1 GCA_023544495.1 ANME-2 cluster archaeon | reverse complement strand
GTTGTTACGTTGTTACGTTGTTACGTTGTTACGTTGTTACGTTGTTACGTTGTTATGTTGTAATGTTGTTATTAATAAGTGTTGATAGGGTTGCACAAAATATATCAAATAACCTGCACATAGAATTTATACTCTTATACTGCTGACCAGATTCAAAGTGAACCCATGACAAAACAGATCATCACATTAGGAAAAACCAGGGAGGACGAACCTGTTAATATCCCGGTCAATGTGCTAAAAAGGCACATCGTGGCACTTGGTGCTTCAGGTTCAGGTAAAACGGTCATTTCCAAATGTATCATAGAGGAAGCAGTACGTAATAATATCCCGTCAATTATTATTGATCCGCAAGGAGACTTTGCCAGTCTTGGTATCATAAGCGATCCTGAGTTGACAATTTCTCACGGCACTGATCCCTCTATTATAGCAGAATATACCGAGAGATCAGAGGTTCGGATCTTTACACCAGCGTCCACAAAGGGACTGGCATTATCCATTAATCCCTTTAAACTTCCACCCAGGGACCAATCACTGGAACAGGCGATCCAGACAATAGATGTAGCTTCGATCAATCTGATCCAGCTCATGGGATTCAGACTGGATTCTGATGAGGGGGATGCCGTTAAAAACTACTTATATCAGGTGCTTGATAGCGCCTGGAAGAACGGTAAGGACATTAATGACACGAATGAGCTATTAGCACTCCTGGCAGAACCGTCCCAGATAAATATTGAGATCGACCTGATATCTGAACGGGTAAGAGACAAACTGCTACGAAAAATGCAGTATCTCTCAACTGGTATGAGCCAGCTGCTGTTCAATCTCGGCACACCGTTCAATATAGAGACCATGATGACACCGGTACATGAAGGCAAGGTACCCATCAACATCATCTATCTGAACACGCTCACCTCAGATATACACAAACAGTTCTTTGTAGCCTCAATAGGAAGGGAGATCTATAGCTGGATGCTGCAAAATCCCAGCGACAATGTCCATTTGCTGTTCTGCATCGATGAAGTGGCACCGTTCCTGCCGCCTCATCCCAATAATCCTCCAGCCAAGACCATATTGAAAATGCTGTTCAAACAGGCAAGGAAATACGGGGTTTCCTGCCTGATGTGTACACAAAATCCTGCCGACATCGATTATAAAGCTATGGCACAGTCAAATACCTGGCTACTGGGCAGACTCATGGCGAAACAGGACCTATCTAAGGTCAGGCACATGATAAAAAGAAATAAAAGCACTATCGTGGATGAGCTGCCTAAATTGAAAAGTGGTGAATTCGTACTGATCTGTCCGGATGTTTACGATGAGCCGTTAACTATGCAGGTAAGAAGGCTGGTAACAAAACACGAGACCCTGGATGAGGACAGTTTATCTGATGTTATGTCCGCTGAAATACGGAAGTATTTTGAAGTAACATCATTGAAACCTGAGCCTGAGCCTGAACCTGAACCTGAACCTGAACCTGAACCTGAACCTGAACAACCTGAAATACGGGTGCAAGACAACAAATTTGACCTGGAATACACAGGTGAATTGACAACAGGGGCCGGTGAAGCACCGGCTGAGAAAGGCGACATCAACCTGATGTTTGAGATGAACTTTCACCAGAATAAGGCGATCAAGAGAGTACAATCCTATCTTGCAGGAACATTGTTCGGGAAAACCGAAACGGTTGTCAATGCAACATTGAAACTGCTGCCCATCTGGCAGGTCACCTGCAACGTGGATAAACACCGGGGACCCCTGGGTCTTGACATGAATATTCCCTTTATCAGTAAGAGCATTACTGTGGAAGATACCATATACTTCAGTTCCATTGGCGGAGAATTGCTCTCATTGGAACGGGGACAGATCAATTTCCTCAAAGTCCTGCCTGAGGATAAGAATAGGATCAGGGATTTGAATCTTGGAGGAGTGCGTTTGGTAGAAATGACTGCTGACGATACTATCGGCACGGTAATGCAGCCAAGACTATCTGCAAAGAAAGCATCAAATCTGGCAAAGGCAATGTTCGGTGTGGACGTTTCAGGTACCAGATTGATAAGGCTACCTGTTTGGATATTTACCATCCAGAACCAGACCGGCAAAAAACGTACATTGCTGCTGGATGGTATGCTGGGTAAGGAAGTTATGGGGATCGAACTGCGTTAGTGATTGTCAGGCTACTCTTGTTCTCTATGAGTATTCCACATCAGCCCGCCCTATCTTCTCAGCCAGTTTTGCCAGCACAGCCTTGCGCATACCACCAACAAACTTGATACTCCCCACAACCAGGTGCCCACCGCCATTGATACTGGCCTCAGGTATCTCCTGTTGCAATTCCCGTACCATCTGTGGTATATTCATCAGAACACCTCTGCTTCGCAATACGGCAAAGTCAGGTCCGTACCCTAATGTGATAATAGGCTTATCAGGATACTTCTGGCACAATTTGTCATGTACTTCACCGCTGGTCTTACCCGGCGGGGGGAACGTGAACTTATGGGCAAAGTTCTCCACATCCAGCACGTTTAGCAGCGCCCCGCTTGGTAACTCCTGGGTCTTTACGGAAGGCAGTGATGCTTCAAGCTGGGTCTTGATCGCCTCATTGGCCTGTTTCACTAACAGCGGTACCAATTCTCTATGTCTCTTCAGATTACTCAGGTTCAGGATATCATAAGTAATACCCCTCCCCTCGCTGAACCGCAGCCAGAACGCTTCATAATCCAATGCCAGTGCCATATCTTTCAGGTCTTGAAGTTTGTACCGCGAAGCTACCAGTTCAATATACTGTGCTGCCTCCGGTGATTCCGAGCGGTCGCCTACTGCCGAAACCGCTGGAAGGTGGCGTATCTCTTCACTCACATCGGGATTTATCATCCTGGCAATCTCGGTACCAAGCATACCTGTGGTTATTCCGAAATCCCCCCCCACATGGGCCGGGTTCACGTGGGCCAGCAGGTACTGGTCAACAATGTCATCCGGATGATGATGGTCCACCACCACCATATCCATGCCATATACCTTTGCCTGCAACATGGCAGGCACATCCTCCTCTGTAGAACCATTATCCATCAACAGCACCAGAGGTAATTTCTGGCCATGCCTCGCATTATCATCCAGTGCGAACGATATATCCCTGGTAATATCCACCATCTCATAGAATGGCGCCTTGCTGGGTGAACGCCGGTAAAAATGATATCCTGCATCCGTCCCACCTACCTCATTTATGAGTGGTAATACCGCTTTTTCAATGGCAATGGCTGAAGTGATGCCATCCGCATCGGCATGGTGGCGCAGTACGATAGGCCTTGAATGGAATATTGCCTTGCGTATCTCCTTGGCAACCTTCCGCATCTCAGGCTTCAATGCCTTAAGTATCGGACTGTCAATCAGGAATTCCACATCATGAGGCTCAGAGCGCTTGTCCAGGGCATTCTCTATCTCGTCCCTGATAGCAGCCGAATCCGCACCCCACATCTGCCTTATTTCCCGGATCTCTATCTGCAGTTCATTGTTCCGGGTATTAAGTTCACCCACAACCTTAACTATCATATCTGATTCAATTTCAGGATACGAACGCTGCCCGGCCTTTTCGAATGCAGCACATGGCACGGTACCCGTTTCATCTGCCAGCGTGAATATGGTCGGGCCGCCGGTCTGCTTTATCTGGATGATCTCCCCCGAAATATGCACCAGTTTACTGATATGACCGCGAAGAGCAGATATCTGGGTGCGGGGAATATCTTTCTCAACCTCGATTATCTGGTACTCCGGAAGGATCACAGGCACAAGGTCTATGTTGCCATTTGATGCGATATTCTTCACCTGTACAAAGATAGTCTCCCCCACTTCCGGAGTTCTGGTCAGGTGCTTCTGGTGTGCCAGGCCCCGTGTGCGGGAGTTCAGGTTAACGAAAGCACCAAAGTTGGCCAGGCTGTCCACAACTCCCTCATACGTCATATCGACCTCAAGGTCAGAAGTATCACATGCAGGACTCAATTTTTGCACCAGCGGTCTTTTGGCACACAGAGAGCACATATCCCCTTTAGTATCAGCATCAAGAGGTTGTCCACATACCCGGCAGCTTATCATCTCACCCCGGCCGCCGCAGACTTTGCATTTCGTCTCAACCGTAATGGTACCCGAACCACCGCATGTGTGACAACCGGACCCACCTTTCAGCAGGTTACCCAGGTCCTTCTCGGTCATCCTGGTCAGGTCAAAGCTTTTGGATTTTCCAGATCCTTTGCATTCAGGACATTGTTGTCTTGAAACATCAGTAACTCCCGTGCCACCGCACACCTTGCATTGTTCAGCCATGGTTGTTAAAATAATAAATTATATGACCAGGTATTCAGAATTTTCGCTCGACCATGTAATCTGCAAGTGCCAGCATTATATTTTTTGCCTCACCCTCGGGAAGTACATCAAGTTTTTCCTTCCCCTCAGCCACACAATTCATGGCCTTATCCTGGACATAGTCAATCGTACCTGATTCTTTCAACTTCTCCAGCGCGTCATCAATTTCCTCCCTGGTAGCATCTCTCTTGCCAAAGACATCCAATTTCACATTATTGTCCCGTGCATGGATCGCTATCAGGGTTTGCTTACCTTCCATAATGTCGCTTCCCCTGATCTTCCCCAGTACATGTTCGGGTGTAACAAGGTCAAGTACATCATCAAAAATCTGGAAACCAACGCCGGTCAGGCGTCCAAAATCCCACAATGCCTGTGCCTGTTCAGGTGTACCGCCTCCAAGT
>JAMJFV010000153.1 GCA_023544495.1 ANME-2 cluster archaeon | reverse complement strand
CTCCTGTTCCTCCTGTTCCTCCTGTTCCTCCTGTTCCTCCTGTTCCTCCTGTTCCCCCTGTTCCTCCTGTTCCTCTTTCTTCTCACCCCCACTACTGCGGGCAATCCTTTCCAGTCGCCGGGAAATAACTTCCCCCATCATGGCAGGGTCATCAATACCCTCCACGGTCCTGACATTAAAAAGACGATAATGCTGCTTATCAGGCATACCTCCGGTAAACACTACCATGCTTCCCACCGCATCAGTGCCTCCAATGTTGGAAATATCAAACGCCTCTACGCGCTGGGGAAGGTTTGCCAGACCCAGCAGATCTTTCAGCTCGACCAGTGCGCTGCGCCTGGACTTTTCCCTTTTATCATCCTTGAGCAAGCTCATGGCTAGCAATGACCGGGCGTTTTCGTATGCCATATCCACCAGTTCTTTTTTGCGTCCCCTTCCAGGCACTGCAATGTCCAGCTTTCCACCCGCCGAGGATTGCAGCCATTCCAGCACGGTATGGTCATCTGGCATTACATTCAGTGAAATATCAGCAGGAACGGGTGCATCACCATAATATTGTGTGAGAAATGCACTCATGACTTCTTCTTCGTCAGCGCCCCTGGAATACAGCGTGAACTCTGAGCGACCCACCAGGCTGCCGTCCCTGATATACAGCACCTGCGTGGCAGCGGTCTTATTCGATACAGCCACAGCCACGACATCCCAATCATGAAATCCGCCTGTGATACGCTGTCGTGCCGATACCGTATAGTTCAGGGCCTGTAACTGGTCACGTATAACTGCAGCCGATTCGAACTCTTCCCGCACTACATACTGCCTCATCCTTTCATTCAGCCTGTACACCAGTTCTTCATTTTTCCCTTCCAGGAACCGGATAGCATTATCCACGTTCATGCGGTACCTTTCTTTATCAATCATACCACTGCACGGGGCATTGCACAAACCCATCTGGAAATTGAGACACGCTCTACCCGAAGTCGTTATCTTCTTTTTACACGGTCGTATTCTGAAGATCTGGTTGATCAGTTTAAGGGTTTCACGGACTGACCGGGCACTGGTATATGGTCCGAAATATCTGGCACCGTCCTGTAATTTCCTGCGCGTGAGGAATATCCGGGGAAAATCTTCTTTAACTGTTATCTTGATGAACGGATATTGTTTATCATCTTTCAGATACACATTATAACGGGGCCTGTGTTCCTTGATAAGATTCGATTCCAGGATAAGCGCGTCCAGTTCGGTTGGCGTAACAATATATTCAAGGTCCGAGATGGATCTGACCAGTGCCCTCGTCTTTACATCTGTCTCAGTTCTCCCGAAGTACTGGGAAACCCTTTTTTTAAGGGACAGGGCCTTCCCCACATAGATGATATTGTCACTATTATCCTTAAATAGATAGACTCCGGGTGAATCCGGTAAAAGCGCTCGCTTCTTCATAACGTCAATATTTATACAGGGGTGACAAAAAACCTCAGGTATATCTGGAGGTTCACTGTTCCTGCATCTCCCTCAGCCACTCCGGAATTTCAACTTCCTTCTTTTCATAAAAGAGCCTGTACTGGCATAATGGTTCCCCACTGTCGAACCTGCAGGAATTTATTTCGCACGAGATCTTTTTTCCGGTAGCTAAATTAGCTATACCCTCAATTTCCCCTTTCATGAAAGAACATGGCTTAATATCCAGTTGCTTGATGCCCGAACAATCCATTGGTTCTGAGAACGTAACCAGATACCCATCATCGAATTTTTCAACCGAATGGATATTTGCCAGAAGTTGTTTTCTGTAATATTTCGACATTGCTTCCGTAAGCAGCTTTTCTCCATCCACGTTATAGAACTGCCTCAATGTATTTACGAGATGATGGCTGAACCTGTTCCCTGCTTTCTGGTACATTTCAGAATATATCTCCGGATTTTGCGAAAGTGTATTCAACATCCTTAACTGGTAAATAAAAATGTGCACATAAGACCCGATCTTTTTCTCGATATGGCCTTCGGTTGACAACGATTCCAGGATCTTTCTTTGCAGTGTTCTCTCGATTTCATGCAAGCTGCCCGGTGGAACATTGACTGTCAGGTAATTTTCAACTTCGTCATTGAACTCAAGGTCCTTTCCGTAACCAATCTCGTAATTACATACCTGGTTTCCATGAGTTACGCAACTTGATTCATAGACACCCATGGATTGATGGAACAATGCAGAAAATATGCCTGCGAGCATCCCTGAAAAATAAAAACACGAATTCAATCCAATATTGGGCAGGTCCATGCATTCATTACAGCCTCTGACTTCGTATTTCATCCGCCTGGAACTTTGGTCAAGTGAACGTATTGCACCATATCCCTGCCCCATCTGACGAAAAATAGGCGCATAAATATTACGGTTCACTATTTGCAGTAATTTCATAGCTTTTCCAGGTTCAAGTCTGCTAAAATTCCTGAAAATGCTCTGGTTCAGCTTTTTTTTATCATTATATTCCGAAACATTTTCCTTTGTGCTGTTCAGGGTTGAAAGGTATTCTACTCGCACCATATTTGGATTGTAGAAAAGTATGTAGTCAAGACGTTTTTGGGTTTCGACCGTGTTGATATGATCACCAAGGTTGGGTCGTGTGGCCGGAAGGTCATTGTCTATGAGGTAAAATATCTTCTCCCAGAGAATTTTTATCGATGACTTAACGAGATAGCTCATTAATGGTAAATGAATGTTTATAGTTAAAATTGTTTCTTTGTCCAGGAAAGAGTTTTATTTTTTTGGATATGAACCGATTATCTTAACCTGGTCTGCCAGTTTTTTGATCCCGTCAAGCGCTTCCCTGACAGGCTTATCGGTTCGGTGTCCTTCCATGTCAATATAGAACAGGTAATCCCCCAATCCCAGCTTGGAAGGTCTTGATTCAATTTTCGTCAGGTTGATATTCCGCCTGGCAAATTGACCCAGCATATCATACAGGCCGCCTGGCCTGTCGTGTCCCAGATGTACGATAATAGACGTCTTATCATGCCCCGTAGGTGCAGGCACCTGTTTCCCCAGCACGACGAACCTGGTAAAGTTCTCTTTATGGTCCTGGATATTGTCTGCAAGGATATCAAGTCCGTAATGTTGGGCTGATTCGCGTGAGGCAATGGCAGCCATCTCTGGAAATTCAGAGGTAAGTCTGGCTGCATAGGAAGTACTGCCTGTGGTTTGCGTCCTGGCATTCTTGAAATGTGTGCGGATGAACCGGCGGCATTGGGCCAAAGCCTGTGGATGGGATAGTATGACCTTCACGTCATCCATACAACCTTTCGATAGCAGGCAATGACTGACAGGCACTATGATCTCGCCAGTGATAGATATCTCGTGCTCCTTCAGTGCATCCAATGTAATGCCGACAGACCCTTCAAGTGAGTTTTCAATAGGCACTATTCCGCAGTCTACACTTCCTTCCAGAACAGATTCAATGACGTCTTCCAGGTCATCGAAATATTTGAGTTGAGCATGTATATCAAGCTGGTTGGCGGCTTTTTGCGAGTAGGTACCTTCCGGTCCAAGTAGTCCTATTAACATACCCTTTATAATTCAGTGTGTTCCCATAAAGTTTTTGCAGGGGATAGAAATATATGAGACGAAGTGAATATTAACATTATCGGCTAATTTACGGGGAAAAATGAATATAAAACAAAAAATACTCTTCGCAATTGCAATAATTATTCTGGCAATTTTGATGACCCTGCCCCTCTGGTGGGATGCTATGGCGCCTTCCATATTCGGATTTCCGGCATATATTGTTCAGGAGATCAATGCGATCAACGATGGTATACATTGGTTGACCGACCAGATTTTCAATTAGTGCAAAATGTATAATGGTGCCTTTGTCTGGCTGGTGCGTTTGTCTGGTTACTTCTGGTCTTTGACTTTTGCCAAATAATCAAAAGTTATACATGCAAGGTATTCCATCTTACAGCACCAAATCAGATCGAATTATATCGAGTGACAACATGATGAAACTTGAAAATACATTGATGATGATTCCGGGCCCGGTTCCTATCGCACCCCGGGTACAGAGAGCCATGGGCAGACCGATGTTCGGTCACAGAGGCGAGGAGTTTGGCGCCATATATGACGAATGCCGTGAAACACTGGCTGAACTGTTCCAGACAAAGAACGAAGTATTTGTAATATCAGGTTCAGGCACTGCCAGCATGGAGGCTGCTATTGGGAACATTATCGGAAAGGACGATACCGTCATCACTATCGAGAACGGGAAGTTCGGAGAGCGGTTGTGTGATATCGGGGAACGCTATGGCAATGCTGTCAAACTGAAATTTGAGTGGGGTACGCCCATTGACCTGAAGGCTGTCGAGGAAGCACTTGAAAAGGGTGCCAGGGCCGTAGCATTGGTGCATAACGAGACCAGTGCAGCCATCAAGAACCCGGCAGAGGAAGTAGCCAAACTGGCAAAAAAACACGGCGCCCTGTTCATTATGGATGCGATCACCACGGTTGGCGGTGATACGGTGGAAGTAGACAAATGGGGAGTGGATATAGCATTCATGGGCTCCCAGAAGTGTATTGCTGCACCGCCCGGATTATCTGCCATAACGGTCAGCGATGCTGCCTGGGATGCAATTGTGGACAAACCACCCTATTATCTTGACCTGAAAGCTTACCGGAAATCTGCCTCAAATACACCTACCCAGACACCCTACACGCCAGGTGTACCGCTGATATCTGCCATGTGCGAGGCCCTGAGGATAGTGAAGGAAGAGGGCATGGAACAGCGCAAGCACAGGCATGC
>JAMJFV010000152.1 GCA_023544495.1 ANME-2 cluster archaeon | reverse complement strand
CTGATCCAGGTTTCTCTTCCTTAGCTGATCCAGGTTTCTCTTCCTTAGCTGATCCAGGTTTCTCTTCCTTAGCTGATCCCGCCTTTTCCTCCTCTTTTCCACTGATAAGAGACCTGGGCTTCAACCACGCGGCGATCTTAGGGCAAACCTCTTTCTGGGATTTTGAGCCCACAAATATTCCTATATGGCCGGTCGGGAAGACCAGGGTCTCTTTATCTGTACTCGATACCGCATCAGACAATGGTCTACTTGCATCGTTCGGAACCAGGTGGTCAAATTCTGCCATGACATTAAGCAAAGGCATGGTAATATTTTTCAAATTGATCTTCGCACCATTGAGCTTCATCTCATTTTTGATGAGAAGGTTTTTCTGGTAACAGTCTTTCATGAACTGCCTGTACGTTTCTCCTGCCTGGTCGGGACTGTCAAAAATCCATTTTTCCATTCTCAGGAAATTCTTGACATAATCCTCATTTCGAAGCTGTGAGGTTGTATCATCCGGTCTACATTCGATCCGTTCAAACATACCTACATACTTATCGATCATAAGCCTGAATGGGTCAAGGAGCAGGAACCCTGAATTCAGGAAATCTCCGGGCACGATACCATAGTAGTCCACGATCTTGTCAATGTCTAAGCTTTTTGCCCATAGATTAAGAATTCCTTTATCAGTATCGAAGTCCACAGGAGCCACCAGAGTCACAAGGTTTTTTACCTTTTCAGGGTGCAGTGCCGCATACATCACAGAAAAGGTCCCGCCCTGACATACTCCGAGCAGGGTGATATTTTCCAATCCGGACCGTTCCATGATAGTGTCCACAGCATTATTCAAATACCCGTTCACATAATCGTCCAGGGTGAGGTATCTATCTACACCTGATGGGTATCCCCAGTCAATGACATAAACATCAAAACCTTCATCTAAAAGCTTCTTTATTACACTCTTATCAGGTTGGAGATCCAGAATGTAATACCGGTTCACGAGTGCATACACTATGAGGATTGGAACAGGATGTGGTTTTTCCACATTTGGGATATAATGGATAAGTTTCATCTTATCCTCACTGAATATTACCTCAGAAGGCGTTGTTCCAACCGATAATTCGGGTGCTTCCAGGAATAATTCCATTCCATATTTGAATTTATCAAATTCTTCAATTAAATTAAGTCCGTTCATGTCATCTCTTTACAAAATAGCCTATTTATTCTGTTTTAGTTCTTTGATCTGGCTGGTCAGTTCTTTTACTGTTTTCTTGAGAGAATACAACTCTTTATTGATCTCATCGATTTCCGTCTTGGTAGGGAGATTCATGGGTTTGAGATAATTATCTTCAAGCATTTCCCTGTTGTATTTTTGAAAATCCATTAAATACGAATTCCACTTTCCCATGTCAGACACAAAGTGACCTGATTTTGAGAATTCCTTGAAGGTCTCGCTATATGTATCCATACAGATAGTATAAAATTCCTTATATTTCTCAGGACTGATTTCCCCTTCCATATCCTTTACAGTCTTTTCCTGCACTTTGCGCATTGATTCCATGAATACACTCTGTAAATTGGAAGTGGTATCCATCCCTGATGCATAAAGATTAACAAATGTGGAGAAACCTTTCATTATGTTCTCAGATTTCTCACGTGCCGGACCCACAGCAGGCATCTCGACGAGTTTGCCCATTGTGGCCTTGTATGTATTTAACCACTGGTCATAAAATTCCTGTGTGGATTCAAAACTGAATTTTTCCATATTTTCACCTTTTTTTTAATATCTTGAGAGCTCATCGGCTATTCTTTCCCGGATACGCGAAGGTTGAACTGAAATCTGATCTCCACATCTTTGACATCTGTTTAAATGTTCCTTCCCCACTTTTAAACGGCTGTATTGCTGTCAGCCCGTGTCGTGAAAATATCCTATACTCTTCGTTCACATCTTTTTTTGCTACTGTTTTCTTGACCGTAAGAACTCAATTGTTAAAATTTGTTCAGAGGATTTCCCCAAACCTACATATTCATGAATGAGCTCATATATTGTTTATATACAAGTGTTCAAATATCGAGGTTTCTCGAAATCCTCTTTTTTATATTTAAACCGCACCTGTGGAGCCAGGATACGGTTTCACCCAAAATTTGGATATGCTGGCAAATGTGTCCGCATATATCTTTGCCCCATTCTTCACAGGCTCCATGATCTCCTTAAACGGGCTGAATGCGGGTGTGTTCTCAAAAAAGTTATCACATGCCTTTCCATACATTTTTGCCCAGAGATTATAAAGTTCCTTATTTGCATCCGGATCGTCGCTCTGCTTAGATAGTTCCTCAGCCTTCTGTGACAGTTTTTCAAGGCTTGCTATCCAGGACTTGTACAGGTTCAGATTAACGTTTTCGCTGCGCACGAAATACTCTAATACTTCCTTTGAAGGTCGCATGGTCCTGGTATCGAACAACCTGCCATGGAGCTCCTGATAGGTGTTCATCCATAAGGTATGAAATTCCGTATAGGCTTCAGGGCTTGCATTCCCCCGGGAGATCTCTGCTGATTTCATCGAAAGCTTCAGCATGGAGTCAGTATACGGAACATATAACTTCGTGTATGAATCTTTCCATATTGTTGACATCTGATCAAATGCCTCCGAATATATATCAGGTGTTCCTGTGATATTCTCAAAGATCTGCCTCATATTTTGCCTCAATGGCAGAGTAAGAAGCTCATTAAGCATTTTTCCATAGGACTTGATCCACATATCATAGACTTCTTTATATTTAGCGGGATCTGCTTCGACCTGGAGCACTTCGCGGGTCGCCCTGGAATTCTCTTCTAATTCGGCAATCCATGAACTGTAGATCTTATTCGATTCCTCTGCGCTGACCAGGAGTTTCTCAAATGTTTCCTTATTAGATTCCAGGGTAGGGATTTCATAAAATTTACCGAAAGTGTTCTGGGAGGTTTTCACCCATTCACTATAAAATTCCTTATATGTTTCCGGTGCTGCATCCTTTGAGAGTTCGAACGCTTTCCCGAAAAGAGCTTCCGTGGATTCGAACCAGGGTTTGTATAGCTTTAAGTAGGAATCTTTCCACATTTTTGAAACTGCTGTGTAGTTATCTTCGCATGTCTTGAAACCATCATTTTTTTCTGTGTGGATATGTTCTTCGTGGATATCGTTTCTTGCTTTAGTTTTTGTTTCGTCAGTTTTTGTTTCGTCAGATTTATTAACCATATGTATTCACTTCTTTTAATTTTATATTTACTCCCCGTATCTATACGGGGCATTTATTTCTCTTCTCAACCGGTCCGGCGGGAATGGATCTCACTCCCAACAACTTTTTTATATCAAGCAAGGGTATGTGATATTCATGAGAAATCTCAAATTCTGCCTTGACAAAGGCATCATTTTCGTTCATCTCTATTTGCATGAAAGCCATCTATCTTTTTGAGATTGCTGTCAATACGTCAAATATATCCATGTGTTAACAACCTACGCCTGGGTTTGTCTAAACTTTTCTTACAATATTTCGTCAGTACTGAGCAGGTATCTTGCTCTTTCCATGTTTATCTCATCAACCATCTTCCATGAAGACCAGTTATGCATAAGTTCTTTTTTGGGAAGATATCTCATGAAAACAGGAACTGATCCCATTGACTTCTCAATATCTTCAAGCGTATCTTCATATGACACATCATGATTGACATTGGAATAGATATGATCTCTATTTCCCATATCAACTGCGATGTCAGCAAATGACCCTTCATGGTCAATTTGCTGGACGATACCCTCCGGTACATTAATTTCCATTGTATTCACCTCTAAATGAGTCCCCTTGAAATTATTCAAGGGGATTATTGTTCTACCCAGTAGTCTCCATTGCTGCTACGCTTTCTTCACAACCCGACCCCCATCTTAACTCGGGCTCTTGTATAGAGGTGTCTCCCTTTATATATAGTAGCCAGTATTGTATAATTATTTTTTGAATGTTGTTCATTGATTTTATACTGAGAATCGTAGAGTTGAACCATGCTATGGATCTGGAATTGCTTGATGAAACTGCGTCTGGCAGACTGCTCAATTCTGTGACGATCTCCTTTCCAGGTCGATGCTTGAGAACATTCTGAGAAAAGTCCAAATTTCAATAGCTTTCTATCTCTCACTCCAAACCACCAATCCTTTGATTAATGTGCAACTATTTATTGATATCTTTCTTATTATATATATAAAAATTTATTTTAATATATAATAATACCGTTTAGAATAATTGGATACTACGGAGAATTAATAACGTCCAAGCTGAGTGATTTACTGGATAATATATAGAAAGTAATTAAACAGATGCTGTGAGAACTTAACAATGTATGCGGGGGAAGGGATTCGAACCCTCGAACTCCTACGAGACTAGGCCCTGAACCTAGCGCCTTTGACCTGTCTGGGCGACCCCCGCATCTTGTATTGTTCGGCTGTGGCGACAATCGCATTTTTGCCTCTTTTGCCGTTTTCACTGGCGCATGCACTGTGCAGTCCATGAATACGGAGTCTGAATATCGTTAATCAGATTTAAGCCTTTACGTTTACCCCATCAATTTAATCAGCAGGGCTTTCTGTGCATGCAGCCTGTTCTCGGCCTCATCCAGTATGGCAGAATGGGGGCCGGTCAGCACCTCATTGGTGATCTCCTCGCCACGATGTGCAGGCAGGCAGTGCAGCACTATAACATCATCCTTTGCCACATCCAGCAATGCATCATTGATCTGGTACGGCCCCAGGTCGCGAATCCTCTGCTCCCTCTCATCCTCATC
>JAMJFV010000151.1 GCA_023544495.1 ANME-2 cluster archaeon | reverse complement strand
AGAGGCCCAGTTCGGGTTGATAACACTGGAGATCGAGATCCGGGGTAAACAGGTACAGGATATACTTGAAGAGGTATAGGGCAATGGATATGAAGAAAACCTACATTCCACGCCTGGATGACATTCTTGGCGGTGGTGTACCGAAGGGAATTTCGATATTATTCCAGGCCATACCGGGTATTATATCTGATGTCTTCGGGTACCAGATAATTTCACAGCGGATGTACCTTGACAGTGAAATTGGTTTCATTTATACCAATACCAGGACACCTGCTGAGATAGAACGTGTCTTTGACAGATATGGTTGGGACCTGAGGACACCCCTGCAAACCGGGACGTTATTTTTTGTTGATTCGATCTCAGAAATGATGGGAGTACCATCAATTGGTAAGTACATTGTCAAAGACCTTGCCAATAGTAAAGATATTCTGCTCAATGCTATCGACGACATCTCCGGTGGAACGGCAGTGATTGAAAACGTGGCCACGTTAATTGATACTATTGGTACTGATAAAACAATGGAATTGATCGAGATATTGAATGCTGCTGCCAGGAAAAATGATGTGAATATAGTATATATTTTCACCAGATGGGATTATGAAGACCAGACCATTGAACGAATAAAGACCCTGGTTGATTGTGAAATTGAACTTTTTGGCATTGAAGAGAAGGTGATGTACCGACAGGTATTCATTGTGGTAAAATCCAACTGGACCAGCGCATCCAAAATTAAAACATTTTTCGAGCTTACTGAACCCGGTGGAATAAAGGTATTTATCCCAAAGCTCCTGGTAACCGGACCGTATAATGCAGGAAAGACCACGTTTGTCCATGCCATTGCAAAAGAAGCTGTTTCTGTGGAAAGGCAGGCTTTCGAACTTTTTCCAACTACGGTTGGACTGGATTTCGGACATGTCGACTATAAAGGTTTTTCTGCCGACGTATTCGGCACTCCGGGGCAGGAACGATTTGACCTGCTGCTGGAGCCGCTGGCAAGGGAATCTATCGGCACGTTCATTGTAATTGACTCGACAAAACCCGAAACCTTTATCCGGGCGAAGGAAATGATAAATATGTGCCGGGCAGAGGCCATACCGAAAGTGATAGTTGCTAATAAGCATGACCTGCCCAATGCCCTGACACCCGAAGAAATTAAAAAAAGAATGGCTTTATGGGAAGATGTGCCTATCGTGCCGGTCTCTGCCCTGAATAATGAAGGTGTTCATCAAGCGCTTGATGCCCTTTTTGATTTAATATACCGAGTTTGAAATGATGCCAAAGATCAAGACTGGAATTACCGGTTTCGATGAATTAACCGGTGGTGGACTGCCTGAAAACACCATTACACTTGTCTACGGGCCTCCGAAGACCGGAAAGTCAATATTCTGCTACCATCTCCTGCAACAGGCAGTGACCGATGATGAGTTCTTCCTTTACTTGATGACAGATTATAATCTGTCCCAGCTGGAAGAAAAGATGATGTCCTTTAAATGGCTAATTCACCAATATTTCCAAAAAGAAATGCTGTATGTAGTAGACATTGCATCCGGATCAATTGGCGCAACACAAAAGGAGACACATACACTCAGGATATCCTCTCCGCAAAATCCAACTGAAATAATCAGTGCGGTAATTGATGATCTGCAGTACATTTACCAGAAGACCCATCATTTCCGGTCAATCCTTGATTCAACCACGACCCTATTTTCGTACAATTCACCTATGCTTATAATACGAGTCCTCAAGTCATATGCATTAAGGATGAAAGTGGCGGGAGGTACTGGTATAATTACCTACACAGAAGGAGTAGTGGACTCCCAGATCGAAACTCTGCTAAAAACGAGTGTAGACAACATTGTACACCTTGATGGAAAAACGATTGACGTTGAAGCAATGGTTGGTTGCGAGAACATATCCGCAAACTACAAGATCACTGATGAGGGTTTTACCATCATCTAATCATCCCGGGTGTTTTTAACGTCCTTGGAGCATGATAATGTCAATTGCCACAATTTCCATTTTCGTTCACCCTGGTCCAGAGACATGATATGACGAAGAAATATGAGTGCTTTCTCCATTACCCAATAAATTGATTCATTGGGTTATTTGGAAGAGTTCCGAAAAATAATTTCTTATTTAAAATATAAAAAAATAATAGTCCAATGCATAATAATTATTGGACTATTTCAATACATGCAGATACCGTAAGTATCAACAATACCACTTTGGTTATTAGATGCTATTACTGAATATCAATTTTCTCCAACCGTATATTATCAAAGTAGTAGATGTCTTTTGACGCCGCAAATGGTGCAAACCAGAACCTCAAACGTCCATCGTCAACGGTATTGGTAAAACCACTTGTGGTAAATTCAGTTGTGAAGGTCTGCCAGCTTGTATCGAGATTCGCTGTAAAGTCAGGTGCATAGGCAGTATATGGCGAAACATGCTTTAACATTTTCACAGTTACGTCATGTCCGGTCGTTGAATATGCCGCAAAACTTAACCGATATCGGGTGTCTGGTTCAAGGGTTATCCCTTCCTGATAAATCTGGATGTTCGTATTGACACTGCTCAAAGTAACCTGGGCAGCATTACTACTATCATAACCAGGAGAAGAAATACTGAACGTCCCTTTACCATTTGTGTAGAAATTCCATCCTTCAGTTCCAGATTCAAAATTGGGATTCATGTTAATGGATGTATCTGGGGCTGTATCTGGGGCTGCATTTGGGACTGTATCTGGGGTACTAGTTGGTATTGGATTACTCTGAGGGTCTGGATTAGTGTCGGAAGGTATGGATAATGTGGGGTCGGGAACCGTTGTTCTTTGTCCCGTAATATCTCTGTAAACATCCATGGGTGTCGTTATATCAGATGGCGTTTCACTGGTTCTATCGTAAAGATACAATGCCAATGCTTCCAGAGTTCCTCTTATAGGACTCACAAATACAAAATTTTGGTCATAAACATCTTGAGTATAATAGTGTTTAGAACCATCTGCTGCTCTTACTCTTCCTGACATTCTCCATCTACCTGGAATTGTCAGGTCACGGATAGAAGTATAAGAACCGCCAGCAGATATTGCTGCATTTGGAGATTCTTCATGGAAAATATTTTCCTCATTGATTAGTGCAAAAAATATCCTCTCATTAGCTGTTCCTGGTTGCATAAATGCTCTCATGGAACCTAATCTCATCATACCATCTTCCTTGTAAACGTCAATCGAAGGTCTGGCAAATGTCCAGTCATCATATATTATCATTTGGTTAAAAAACAATCCCCCAAAATTAATTTCTTGCATCATCAAGTTTTCATATTGTTCGCCGGGATTAAACCAAATGCGTTCTCCTTCAGGAATCCTGGAATAATCTTTAGGATCCACCACAAAATCAGTACCAACTCCACTTTTAATTGGTGCTACTGCAAACCGATTCGGGGAACTGTGAAATCCAGCCAGAAATTCATGATCTGTCATGGCTTTTGCTTCTATAAAATGTGAATCGTCTTTTATTTTATATTGTACAACATTTATGCCAGGGAAGTAACCCGCATCTACTATTACTATTAATTCTTCCGGAGTATTTTTTACAATATTTACCGATTTTTTATAGAAATTCCATCGATTTATGTTATCTGTTGTTTTTATATACATTTCTCCTGGCCGTCCAGGAGTCCCGCTTATATTTGCATACATGAATGGAGAATCAAAACCAGTATCATGTAAAAAAAACCAAAAGTTCCCATTTTCAATTACCTGGTTGCCAATAAAGTTATAATTTGTTGTATCATATGGCACTTGTACCCAATTATCTTTATTTGCCCAAGCATAAGAACTATCGAAACTATAGAATTTATGACCCGTATCTTTTACCATAGTATCCCAGATTTTAACAGAGCTTGCTTCAGCAGTCTGTCCACTGAGTAATATCAAAGTAAATATTACAAATAGTAAATACTTTTTGAATTTCAATTTTTTGACCTCGCGAATTAAAATAGCGAACATATATTTAAAATTTATGGCCGTTTTGACTTCGGGATAAAATTCAGTTATTCTGACTTACATGACTAATGAGGATGATCTCAAGATATTTAGTCCTTCTAATATTGTGTGCAATTTTCTTCAGAAATTGAGTTTCAGTAACCTTGTGGGTAATAAGTCTTTTAGTATTCACAGTACTTCCGAATAGCCCGACTTCCGATTTAAGATTTCGTACCAATCACAGCAAAAAGCATATATTTCATTGAAAATTTTTTAATCCCCGCGTTCATCTGCAGTTTAATCAATCTAACTAAAAATATATTTCTACTGTAATGGCTACACTCCACCGACACAACATCTGTGTGCAACTACCCCACCCCAACATCCAGCGCACCCCCACCCCCACCCAGGCTCCAGTGCAGGAGGGGGGCAGGAGTCTGAACCAGAGTGGACACCCGATTTACGTTATTCATCCTCCGGACCGGGGCACCATGAATCCCGCGAGTGGCTGCCGCCGGCCAGTGAAGGCTCGACCGGGCCCGGGGTGGTGGGTGCGATGGGGGGGCCGGGTAAGTGATGCAGAAACGGGCGGCGGGAAATAGATATGATTTAGGTTTACCGGAAAGTGGATAAATGAACCGCAGATGAACACAGATAAACGCAGATGAAGGTTAAGATGAATCCTAATTCAAAAGATAAGGCAAAAAGTAGAAGATTATCTGATTTTGGCTGGAATATCTGCGTTCATCCGCGTTCATCTGCGGTTTAATCAATCGACACAATGCCAAAATCCAGTTATTCAAACGAATATGTCAAATACAGATACAACTACAAATCTGT
>JAMJFV010000150.1 GCA_023544495.1 ANME-2 cluster archaeon | reverse complement strand
AAATCCGGGTACCAGGTCCACTTCATGGGTGGCAATTATCATTGTGATTCCCAGGTTTTTGTTCATTTCCATTATCAGCCGCATAAGCCGCTCAGCTGCTCCCGGGTCAAGGCCGTTGGTGGGCTCATCAAGGATAAGCACCTCGGGTTTCATAGCCAGTATTCCGGCAATTGCCACGCGTTTCTTCTCGCCGCCGCTTAAGTGGTGTGGTGCCCGGTCTTCATACCCGGTGAGCCGCACCATCTCAAGCGCCCGCTTTACCCTGCGCTCCACAACATCAAGAGGCAGTCCCAGGTTCATGGGCCCGAAGGCCACGTCCTGGGCCACGGTGGGTGAGAATATCTGGTCATCCGGGTCCTGGAACACTACACCAACGGTCCGGCGCACGTCCTTGATATTGGACTTATTGATGGGCTGTCCTTTAACCAGCACCTGGCCTGATGTGGATCTAAGGATGCCGTTCAGGTGTTTGAACAGTGTGGACTTACCCGCACCATTGGCACCCAGCAACACTACACGCTCGCCCGGCCTGACTGAAAAATTAATACCGTCAAGTGCTGTGGTTGTACCGCTGCGGTAGATATGGGTCAAGTCCCTGGTCTCAACAATATATGGAGTACCCCAGTCACGGTCTATTGATACCCAACCATTGCCTTCTCCGTTGCCATTACTTTCGTCCAGGCCAATGACACCTGTATCGCTACCAGTTTTGGCAGCATTATTTTTTATGGTAAATTTCATGAACAACGTGCCCAGTGCCAGCAGCACTATAGTGCCTGCAACAACGGAAAGCACCTCACCCGCTTTGCCCAGTCCGGGCAAAGAATAACCCTGCAGGGGGGCGTTATAGTGCAATGAAGTATCCAGGGTGGTCTCTATCTTTTCTTCTCCCATTATCATGGTCATTGCCTGTTCCAGACCGTCAGGGTTCGTGGATGCAATGTAGGGTGCTGCCACGGCCAGTACCAGTACTACGGCCACAACAGCAACCAGTGTATTTCTCGAAACAGGTTTTCGCTGTTCGAGATTCATAATATCGGGCCGGGAGCCCAGGATAAATTTCACCACCAGTGCTGTGATGAGACCTTCACCGATAAGCCCGATGATCGCGTGCAGGATGCCCATGACCACCAGGGCTTCCACAAGCGGGAACGCACCTGCCAGGTATATCTGCACGGTAGCAGTGAGCGCTGAGAGCATCAGTCCCAGCCAGGCCCCGACAAATGATGCACTGACCGTACCCAGCCTGCCTTCAAGCCAGCGGTAGGTGTAGTAACCTGACCAGCAGCTCACCAGTCCCATATTGAAAATATTAGCGCCCAGTGTTGTTATACCGCCATCATAGAAAACGAATGCCTGAATTACCAGCACAAGGGTCAGAAGCAGCAATCCCGCGTACGGGGACCCAAGTATGATGGCCGCCAGCACAGCACCTACCATGTGGCCGCTCGTACCCATGCCAATGGGCAGGTTAACGGCCTGGATGGCAAATATCCCGGCCGCCAGCACAGCCAGCAGTGGTGTCTTCATCTCGTCCATTTCCTGCCTGGCCCAGCGAAGGGACAGGTATACCGGTGGCAGGATGAGAAGCCAGTATATGAGATACTGGGGAAAAGGTATCAGTCCGTCTGGTATGTGCAAGTGCCTGGCCTCCGAGGATGATATTGTTATGATGATGTGATAAAAGCTATAATTTGTGATACATATTTACTAATTTGTAACACTATTGACATTGATAGATAGTACCATATAATAAGATTTTGGTAGGAAGAACATTATGAAACCATGTATAAGAGAAGATAATAAAAAATGAGACCGCTGGCAAATTTGAGGATAAATGAGTTACACTATATTTCAAGTACATCAACAGATATGTATGGAGACTGTCGGAAAAGTGGTAAAATCGAAACATTACAACCAATGTTGGAAAGTAAAACGCTATGCTGCGTCGTGCTACCTATAGTAATTGTGATATAACCGGTAGAAATCCAGACTTTTCCGACAGTCTCGTATGATGTTTATGTATGTGTGGTAAAATAATATTTTCTTGTATAATATCATATATCGATATCACAGGAAGGAAAGAAGAATGGTTGAAAATACGGTATTATTGACAGATATTGTTTTGATTTTCAGCCTGGCTGTCGTCATTGTTTTCATATTCCATAAATTACGCATCGTCCCCATTGTGGGATACCTCCTTACCGGTGTACTGATCGGGCCCTCCGTTTTAGGATTGGTGAAAGACCAGACCATGATCGAACAGTTCGCTGAGATCGGTGTCATTCTGCTCCTTTTCACCATAGGTATTGAATTTTCCCTGGGGGAACTGCTAAAATCAAGACGGTTTATCCTGATTGGGGGAGGATTACAGGTTATTCTCACAACCATTACCGTAGCCATCTTAGCTATGATGGCCGGTCTGCCGGCCGGACTGTCGGTGTTCATTGGATTTTTGGTGGCATTAAGCAGCACTGCAATTGTATTGAAATTACTATCCGAACGGGGTGAGGTCGAGACACCTCATGGCAGGTTCGCAATAGGCATTTTGATCTTCCAGGATTTAAGTATCATTTTAATGGTCATGCTGGTACCTGTGCTTGCAGGTGGTGAAAATACTTCATTGTTCACAACCTTCATATCCTTATTCAAGGCGGTAGCCATTGTGGCACTGGTATTGGTGACAGGGCGGTTTCTGGTCCCTGTCCTGTTGTATCAGATAGTCCGTACCCGTAACAGGGAATTGTTCCTGATGGCGATAGTAATGATCAGTCTGGGTACTGCTATGCTGACATCACTCGCTGGCCTATCACTGGCCATTGGGGCCTTCCTGGTGGGTCTTATCATCTCTGAATCAGAATACTCACACCAGGCATTGAGTGAGATCCTGCCATTACGGGATGTTTTCAACAGCCTGTTCTTTATCTCTATTGGTATGCTGCTCGATATGGAATTTGTTATAGGTAATCTATCCACGGTATTCCTTGCCATCGTGGCAATTCTCCTGATCAAGTTCCTGTTGAGTTTTTTAACAGCAGCTGTACTTGGATATCCGTTCGTCACTTCTATTCTGGTGGGACTGTCCCTGGCACAGATCGGTGAATTCTCTTTCGTGTTATCACTTATCGGGATAAAATGGGGTTTACTGGATAATGATATTTATCAAATATTCCTTGCTTCTGCCATATTGACCATGATGGTGACTCCTTTCATGATCCAATCGGGACCCTGGATCGAATTAAAAATAAATGGTATGAAATTGCCCAAGCTCCTTTTTTTTGGCAGGTACCCTGATGTATCAAAAGTACCGGAACTTGAGAACCATGTGGTCATAGCAGGTTATGGTATTAATGGACGGAACCTCTCAAGGGTCCTGTCAGCTACCAGGATCCCCTTCGTAGTGGTTGAGATGAACCCTGAGACCGTGATCTCTGAAAAAAGAAAAGGCACACCCATTATTTATGGTGATGCATCGAAGGTAGAAGTGCTTAAGCACACCAATATTTCCAGGGCCAAAGTCCTGGTGGTAGCAATTTCAGATGCTGCACACACCAGAATGATGGTAGAAACTGCTAAGCGTCTTAATCCTGCAATCTATGTTATCGCCAGGACACGGTATGTGGGTGAACTGGAAACATTGATCCAGCTCGGTGCTGACGAGGTCATACCAGAGGAGTTCGAGACATCTATTGAGATATTCTCCCGGGTGCTTTCAAGGTATCTCATACCCAGGGAAGAAATCCAGACGAATATTGAAAAAGTGCGAACTGACGGATATGAGATGTTCAGGGATGTTTATCACAAACCAAGGTCCATTGATGATCTGAAACATCACTTGATGAATATCGAGATCGATACATTCGTGGTGAAAGCGGGGTCGGTATCTTCAGGAAAGTCACTTGCAGAGCTTCAGATGCGCAAGATATATGGGTTTACGGTCCTGGCCATTAAACATCAGGATAAGATCCTGACAAATCCGCAGGCTGAGGATACGTTATTGGAAGATGATACTGTCATTGTTATGGGACCAAGAGAGAGACTTGGCGAGATCATGGCCCTATTCACTGATCAATAATTACCGTTGATATTTTCCTGTTATGTTCCCCTGTGCCAGGATGTGTCCTTTCATTGCCGATTCAAGTTGTGATCTGGTGACGTCGCTCTTCAGGTTCAGCCTGGTGTCCAGGGCATACACCTTGAAGAAAAACCTGTGTGGCTTTCCCGGCGGCGGGCAGGGTCCGTTATATCCTATCTTGCCGAAGTCGTTCTTTCCCTGCGTGCTGCCGTCGTTCAGACTGGTGTCTTTGGGCACTGCAGCAGGCAGTCCCACGCTATCGGCAGGTATATTGTATATCACCCAGTGCACAAAGGTCCTGCCCGGTGCGTCGGGGTCGTCCATTATCAGGGCGATGGACCGGGTGCCGTTCGGGATCCCTTCCCATGAAAGGGCTGGTGAGCGGTCATCCCCATCGCAGGTGTGTTCGACTGGTATGCTGCTTCCGTCTTCAAAGGCTTCTGATGAAATAGATATCTGTTTCATTATAGTTTCCTCCTCTATTAGGGTCTCTTGCTCTGGCTCGTCTGATATGCATCCTGAAAAAACCACGAGTAATGCAATTATCAGGCAAACCCTCAAACTCTAAATCCTCCTAGTTGAATATCAGGGTTCAACTATTAATGCTTTTTTCTCAACCTCCCCACCACAACCTCAACCTGGTCGACAGCAGTCCCGTGAAAATAGCACATCCTCTATGCGCTTGCCTGACTCATGTGTGGGTGGTTCCACGATCTATAAGCTGCGGGTCAATGCCAGGCTTGTGGTGATAGCTACGGGTGCC
>JAMJFV010000014.1 GCA_023544495.1 ANME-2 cluster archaeon | reverse complement strand
CATCAAGTCCAAGTTTTTCATCCAACTTACGTACTTTCATTGGCACTTCAATAATCAAACCCCCTCCTTAAAGTATTAACTTCAAATACCGGCTTCAAAATTGATACCCAACAGGAAAGTTCCGATGCCGTGTTCGCATTCGAGATTCATCCTTTTTTTAAGATATTCATCCGTCGGAGGGGAAGGGGAAGCAAGTATCGCCTCTCTGACACCTGGCACATTTTCAACCACAGGACATTCCTTTGGAGGCATTACCACAACGAGAGGATTTGATTTTCCCGTTAATGTACTTAATACCGATTTGCCGTAAATAACAATATTTCCAATCACAAGTGAATCATCATTTTGTTCCCACTCTTTGAGCTTATCGGGATCGGATACATCTTCACCAACAACTTCCCCATTATGCATAAGTATCACATTTGGATCAGGAGGCCATTGATAATCCATGTCAGTGGTAAAAGGCATGACAATATCACACCCCATAACGCACTTTACACCTTTGTTGTCCCCAATACCAAGACCCATCAATGTCATCTGATTTGCTTTTGTTTCAAGCTCATTGATCATCAGCCGGTCATCATCATTAAGAATATATGTTTCATGGACACCTTTGACAGACTTTATCTGGTGTTCAACATTTTCGATTATTTCTTCGCGTTGCATAATTAATACCTCGTATTATGATGAAAAATGCTTTATTACCTGCGCATGCCAGAAAATCCTTTGATAAAGACACAGACAAAGCACAATTTGAGACAATTCTCCCTTGGGTCGAATTAACTCGCAATGTGTAATTCTATAAATTATACACTAGAATTAAAATGATTTCAATCATTATTTAAGAATATCGGTGTGTGAGAATTTTAGTAATATATAATTTTCGGTTGCTAGATCAAACCATAATTAGAGAAAATCTTCGCTAACGCTCAGATCGACTCAAACTATATGTTTATAAAACATATATTACGAGAAACTATTTTTCAACATACTTGAAATCGATTGAAAATAAATCATTGATCCATAGATAAATCCCAATGAAGAAGAAGATAAAAACAATGTCTTCACATAACAAATGTTTTGTTCACAACAAGTGCCGCATAAAATATGATTATTTTATAGTATTAATGCACCACATAAGATATGAACAATACACATAATTACATTCAATTGTACCTTTCGCAAAATATATATACTGGTTTATAGGTATTATCAAATGTCTAAAAATTAATACAATGCAACACCAAGGAGGAAAACATAATTTCCGCATTAGAAAAATCTCGCAAAAAAGTACAGACTGGAATGGAATACCAAACGATATTTGAAAAATCGCCAGTAGGAATACTTTATTTTGATGAAAAAGGTCTGATCACCCATTGCAACGAAATCTGTTCCAATATTCTGGGTTCACCAACAAAAAAGATTGTTGGTTTCAATATCCAGTCATCCTTTATCAGCAAAAAATTGAAAGAAACAATTAAAAATGTTTTTTTGGGCGAATCTGACACCTTCGAGGGTGAATGCCTCTCAACGATAACCGGTAAAACATTAACTATCAAGGTGAATTTCACGCCAATTTTAGATCAAGATGGTTCGCTATTGAATGGAATATGTATTTTTGAAGATGCGACACAACGCAAGCAAGTACAAAAAACAATTCGCATGAAAGAACTGCGCCTTACAACGCTGCTTGAGCTATATAAAATGCATACTGCCCCAATACATGATATTGCAGAATTCATTATAAAAGCGGCTGTTGAACTTACAAACAGCAAAATTGGCTATCTTGAATTTTTAAACGAAGATGATAATGTACTGGAAATGTATTATTGGCCAAAGGATACCTTCAACCTATCCCATCCGGAAGATGAACCCTTTGTACACCCGATCAGATCGACCGGACTATGGGGTGAAGCAATAAAAGCACAAAATCCGGTAATTGTAAACAGGCAGTACACACCAGATGAAAACGATGAGATCAGCTCAATATACAATGAAACCTTGACACGTCACGTCATGGTGCCCATACTTGAAAATAAGCAGACAGTTGCCATAGCATGCATAGGCAATAAAGATTCAGACTATGATGAATCAGATGTTCACCAGTTGACATTGTTGATTGAAGATGTGTGGAAGGTTTTACAGTACATGCAGAAAAACTACATCCAGAAAAAATCATTGAAGGTGAACAAAGTACTCGATTCAATCATGAGTGCCAGTCCAGCTACTGTTTTCTTGTGGAAGCCTGAAAAAGACTGGCCAGTAGAGTACGTATCGGAGAACATTTCACAATTCGGCTACAGTGTAGATGATTTCATATCAGGCAAGATGATCTATGGTGATATTATACATCCTTCAGACCTGGAGAGGGTTCGCACAGAGATGAAAAGGGCATCTGACGAAGGTTTCTCTGATTTCAGTCAGGAATACAGAATAATTACCAAAACCGGCGAGATCAGATGGGTCGATGAAAGAACATTAATTCATACTGATGAAAACGGAATAATGGATTATTTGCAAGGTATTATTGTTGATGTCACTGAACGAAAACAAGCTAACAACTTTGTGCGTATGGAATATGACCTCGATAATAAATTGAATATGCAGGATATATTTGAAAATATACTTGATTCTGCACTTGAAACTAAAACAATAGATAGTGCGATTCTGTATCTTGTTGATGAAGACAGTGGGGATTTTAACCTTGTAGCCCACCAGGGTGTTTCTGAGCGCTTTGTGGAAAGTGTCGCCCATTTTTCGCAGAATTCCATTATAGCCAATTTTTTTATGACCGGCTATCCCGTTTATAAGTACTTTTCAGATATCAGTTTCATAATCCCTGGAAATGATCTTAGTTTTGAAGGACTGCAAGCTATGGCATTCCTGCCAGTGCACGTTGATGATAAACTGATTGCTGCAGTCGCTCTTGGGTCTCATGAATATCTTGAGATCCCGGCAAATTCCAGAAATTTGATTGAGAATATTGCCAACCTTATTGGTGTTATACTATCTCGTATGGATAATGATTCATGCATCCGGAAAAACACAAACAATATGCGTTCATTACTTGATGCACTGGATGAAATGGTCTTCATAATAGATATAGAAGGTAAGATACTGCATACAAATGCAGCATTACATGAGCACCTTAACTATTCAAACAAGGATATTTTTATGAAAGATTATCTTACATTATATCCACAAGGACAAGAAGAATTTGTGCTCCCAAAACTTGATGAGATCATCAATAAAAAATCATCTTCATGTGACATACCCCTTGTTAGTAAAGATGGAACATATACTCCCGTAAAAACCAAATTTACGAGAAACGATTGGGGCGGCAAAGATGTTATAATTGCCACAGCCTCGATTGAAAAATATCCGGAACATGACTGAGGTATTCAATCAAAAAAGATATCAATCAGCATAATCCCTTGTGCTGATTCCCATGACAAGAACCTTTGTTTCCATTGGCTTTCGCCATCCCTGTGCTATAGTCTCATGCTTTTTCACATCTATCTTGACATGATCCGGATCGAGTCCTGCAAATTCCATATAATTGAGTACTATTGATTTTCCCAGATCGATAGCATAATGTAGTGCTTCATCATATTCATAGAAACTGCTTTTTCCTTCTTCGGAGAATACTAAGAAATCAAATTCAGGCGCACCCATAGAAACTGGTCTTATAAGTATCTCAGTCCTTCTTATTCCCTTTGCAGCCAGTGCTCCGGCAGCATTTCCAACATCAGCATACTTTGGAAGGATTATTTCAGCATCCAATATATTCTGCAACTCTTCTACAAAAGCAATCACCGGCCCCCCTATGAGTACAATAGGAATCTCGACTTTGAACTTTATAGGTGAACTGACATCAAATATTTGACGGATCACTTCTTTTGGTGCTCTTTCCAAAAAAAAGGAAACAATTTCTGAAGCCATGTTTTTGGTAAATTTATCTTTTATATGAATGGCAAATTCATGTTCATCCATATTCATCAGATACCCCAGCATATGTGCCCCAACATTTGCAGCTTCAACATTCATTTCCGTATACTCACCAAGAACGTGTAACGCATCTGTGAGCGTAAAACCAATTGAATGAATGAGCCTTTTTTGAATTAGATCATCAAGTAATTGACTTGAGGGGTTTTTCTTTATTTTACTGCTTATGTCCTTTATGGATGTTGGTTCCTTATTTATAGCCTCAAGAATTTCTATTTCATTATCGTTGATATCTATAGCTTCGTATTCAGTTCGCAGGTAGAATTTAGTTGGCTGGTAATTCATACCCAGTAAACTTTTTAATGGAATAGGATTTGATCTGAGTTGTTCCAAAAACCCCGGATAGATTGTCGCAGCACGACATATTGGCATAACCCTTCTTGGTCCGATATTAGATTTGTTACCCTTGACCCATACATGGCTGTCCCCGCCCATCGCCGATGTCACCATCCTTATAGCTTTGACCCTGGTCTTCCAACCGCCGACAACTGCTCCTGAATCACTCATATCAGGGACACCATTGCTCATCACTGAAATATCTGTGCTTGTACCACCCACATCTATAACTGCACATGTATCTATTTTTGTCAAAAAGGAAGCCCCAACAAGACTTGCTGCAGGACCAGAGAAAATTGATTCGATTGGTTTATCGAGTGCACCCCTTATATTGGTCACGGACCCATCGCACTTTAACATGAATACTTTTGCGTCTATTCCCCTTGCTTTTATTTCCGATTCAACTGTATTCATGAATGTTTCAGTTACCGAAATCAACTGGGCATTCAAAAAAGCAGTCACAGCTCTTTCAAAAGCTCCAAGATCCTGTGACAGTTCATGACCGCATACAACAGGAAGTCCTGTAAGTTTATCGATCAATTTCTTTGCTTCAAGTTCATGATCATGATTTCTTACACTGAAAAACGATGAAACAGCAAATGTCGAAACCTTATCTTTCACCTTCATGGCAAAATGTTCAATGGATTCAATATCCAAAGATTCAGTTTCGATTCCATTGTGATTATGTCCTCCGGCAACCTGTATGTAATGTTTTGTTGGCAATTCTTTTATGATGTCATATTTGCCGACAAGAATTAAAGCAACCGGAAAACCTGTCCCTTCCAATATACTATTTGTTGAAAGAGTGGTAGAAACTGAAACTACATTGACTTCATCAAGATATGTTTGATCCAGTCCATCAATAGCGTTCTTTATTCCTTCAAGTGGGTCCGGATAACTTGTTAAAGCTTTACTTGAATCAATTATCGACTTATCAGAATCCCGTAAAATGACGGCGTCTGTATAGGTTCCACCTGCATCAATACCAAGGCCATATTTCATAGTTCTATAACTCCACAAGTGATTTCTACATTGCTCATTTCAGATTACACCATAGTCAAGAACTAGTGAATACTCATTATTCAATAACTAAATTTCCAGACATTTTTAGTATATCACAACAAGGCAACTGAACCATATGGAAAACCTGAGTCTTCGTATGATCCATATCTTTGTGGCCCCTTGGTTTCATTTGTGAGTTATTGAAAAATGCAGAATATTGGTTTATGTTTGGTTTTTGACTATAATCATTTAGTGTTGCAATAAGAGTAGTATATAATAGATTCAATACTATTATATATATTTTTCTGTTGCCTTTGTTATATATAAATATTTGTATAGTATAGCAACTTTACATTTGTTGATACTTCACAATGTTAACACATTGATAATAAAATATAAATAAGAAAACACAATATTGCCAGCACACATTACAAAATATATAACACAAGTATTAAAAACATAGGAAACATATATATATAAGTAATCTCAAACGTGTGAGTAAGTAAAATGCATATAGCATTTTAGTTATCCCTCAAGAACATCATATTGATGTCTTGAAATGTTTTAAATTGGAGGTAAAGAAAATGGTAAGACAACTATACCCCGGTAGAATGCCGTTGAATGGAGTTAGTCTAGAGCTATTCTCAGATGATGATCTAAGAGCACTACACTATGCCACAATGGATGTTTTCATGAATACCGGTATTCAGGTTTCAGACCCTGAAGCAAGAACGATTTTCAAACAAAGTGGCTGTGATGTTGATGAAAAAACAATGGTCGTGAAGATCCCTGAATATGTCGTCAACAGAGCACTGATCGATTGTCCATCGAAATTCGTCCTTTGGGGACGTGACAAGAAGCATAAAATCGTTCAAGAGCATAAAGGCAAGGTACACTGGACCTGTTTCGGTACCGGTGTCAAAATGTGCAACTACAAAGGACCTGGGCAGTATGAAACTGTAGATTCAACTGAAAAGGACCTTGCAGACACAGCAAAGATATGTGACTGGGCAGATAACATCGACTATTATTCACTTGCTGTTTCAGCAAGAGACTGGGCAGGGAAAGGTGCACAGGATGTTCACGAAACCCTCACACCATTGATGAACACCACAAAGCACTTCCATCACATCGATCCTGTTGGAGAAAATGTTGAATATTACAGGGATATTGCTGTAGCATACTATGGTGGAGACGAAGAGGAAGCACGCAAAAAACCGCTTTTCTCAATATTGCTCTGCCCTACAAGTCCACTGGAACTCAGTGTAAATGCTTGCCAGGTCATCATTAAGGGTGCAAGATACGGCATTCCTGTTAATGTCTTGAGTATGGCAATGGCTGGCGGTTCTTCACCAGTCCACCTTGCAGGTACTCTTGTAACACACAATGCAGAGGTACTTTCAGGTATTGTACTTGCTCAACTTGTACAGCCGGGTACAGCAGTGTGGTACGGTAGTTCCACTACCACATTCGACCTTAAGAAAGGCACAGCACCTGTTGGTTCCCCTGAACTTGGAATGATCAGTGCGGCAGTAGCAAAACTTGGCCAATATTATGGCCTTCCAACCTTTGTTGCTGGTTCGTAGGCTGATGCCAAGATACCTGACGGCCAGGCTGGCCACGAGAAGACAATAACAACACTTCTTCCAGCCCTCTCCGGTGCAAACACCCTCTACGGTGCAGGTATGCTTGAGCTAGGTATGACATTCTCACTTGAACAGCTCGTCATTGATAATGATATGATCACAATGACAAAAAAAGCAATGGAAGGAATTCCAGTAAACGAAGAAACCCTTGCAGTCGAATCTATCGACCAAGTAGGTATCGGTAACAATTTCCTTGCACACAAATCCACAAGAGATAACATAGACCTGCCATCAAGTCCAATGCTGATTGACAGATTGATGTATGGTGACTGGAAAGCTGCAGGAGCAAAGGATATCGCAACGGTTGCTCATGAAAAAGTCGTTGACATCATGAAGAACCACGTCGTTGAACCAATCGACGCGGACCTGCTTAAAGATATGAAGGCAGTTGTGGACAGAGCTGACAAAGCATTTAGAGGCAACTAACGGAGGTCATAAAAATGGCAACAAAAGATGAAATTATTGCAAAAGCAAAAGCAGCTGTCACAAACTTTGATAACGATGCAGCAGAAGCAGCAGCACAGGAAGGACTGGATGCAGGAATCAGCCCTGTCGAAATTATCCAGGAAGGTTTTACGACTGCTATGAATGAGGTCGGTGACCAATTCGAAGCAGGTTCATTGTTCCTTCCGCATGTTATTGCGGCTTCAGAAGCAATGACAGCCGGAGTAAACGTTCTTACGCCTGCACTGGAGGCGCTAGGCTCAGAAATGGAAAGCAAAGGCAAGATCGTGATCGGAACAATTGAAGGTGACATCCATTCCATAGGAAAGGACATTGTTGCTACAATGCTCAAGATCGCAGGTTTCCAGGTATATGACCTTGGAAGAGATGTACCAATTAATGACTATGTTAAAAAGGCAAAGGAAGTTGGTGCACAAGTAGTTGCTTCATCTGCCCTTATGACCACAACAATGGTCAGCCAGATCCAGATCGAAGAGCAGCTTAAAGAAGCAGGTCTTCGTGACTCGCTCAAAACAATGGTTGGCGGTGCACCCGTTACCCAGGACTGGGCTGATAAGATCGGTGCAGACATCTATGGTGAAAATGCATCAGATGTAGTGACCAAACTTAAAGAGATGTTCTGATCTTTTAAAGTCCCTAATTCAGTTGCAGAAATTTACATTTATCCACATTTCTGCAACTAATTATTCGGGCATTTATAATTATAATATGGAGGTATTAATTATGGATTTGCAAGCCTTGAAAACACAGGAGCATAAAAGAAGAGTCAAAATCGGTTTCATGTGGGCTTTTTTTTGTGCAATTTTATGGGGATTATGGTACATCCCGGGTACCGTCGTATGGGTCCTAAATCCTTTTGATGCGATGTACGGCGAGATCGCTGCTACAAGTGGCGACGGAGTATCATTGATCGTAACCGCTGTGTTGATAACAGCGTTCAATGCTTTGACTGTTATTTTAGCCCTTTTGGTCTGGAATGGTGTTCTAGGTAAATTCGGAGAAATGAAGAGAACACTGAAAGAATTCCACCCATGTTCTAGGTGGTTCTTCCTAGCAGCCATTTTTGGCGGCCCGATGGCAATTTTGGGTTCATTCATCGCAATGGGATTCGTTGGCGGTGCTTTTGCTGCTGTTGCAGCTCTTATGTATCCCGTAGTGGGCTCTACTCTTGCTTCTAAATGGTATGGCGAAAAGATAACAAAACGTGCATACACAGGTATTGCGTTTATCATCGCAGGTGGTTTTACTATCTTTGGTGGTGGCGTTTTAACTGAAATTGGTAGCGGAAGTGTTTCATGGATCGGTTACCTTGGAGGACTCATGGCGGCAGCCGGTTGGGGTATTGAAGGTGCCATTGCAGGAAAAGGGCTCGATATATCAGAACCTGATGTGAGTCTTACAATAAGATTCATTGCTGAAAATATCATCTGGTGGATAATCATTATTCCGCTTCTTGCGATCGTTGGTTTCCCAATGTTCAAGTATGCAATACTTGCATTTGAGCCACTCACACTTCTGACCCTGATATTCGCAGGAATAACTTTTGGTTTCTGTTATGTTGCCTGGTACAAATCTTTCCCACTTATTGGCGTGGGAAGAGGGCAGGGAATTGGAAACCTTTACGGTCTGTTTGCTGTGATATTCATATTCCTTTTCTTCGGAGATGTACCTTCTTGGACCATCCTGGTGGGGGGCACTTTGTGTCTCGCTGGTAGTTCAATTATGTTCTTGGAAGATACAGGTGAACTGGAATCTTTGAGAGGTGATTAAAATGGCAAATCTACGTCCGATTAAATTCAGGATACTTGAACTGTGCAACGAAGACGGAGGAAAATGGAACTATGAGATTGTAACTCAAATACAGAAAGAGTATGACCTCAAAGGCGATTTCCAGAGGGATTCAATCAACTTTGATATCATAGAACTGGCTTCAGGTGGATTATTACAAGACATTGAGGTTAAGGTCGATGAAAAAGGATTTTACAAGAAAGGTTTTCTTTTGCACAAATATAACATCACGAAGTTCGGACAGATCCGAGCGGCTGATGCATGTTTGCTGAATATCTGATGGAGGAGATTATATGGTACAAACAGAAGCCGCAATGGAAGCGTATAATGCGTACTGGGCGAATGCACCTCTGCCTAGTGCAGGTGTATTGTACATGGTTTTGATCTTGATCATTGCCATACTTGCACTCTGGCAGGCAAGAACGTTCATTTCAAAATTCTAAGGAGAAATTGGAGAAACGATCAACAAACCAAAGAAACAAGTTGAGTAGATATCAGACACAGATAGATTTGTCATAGAATGAACTTTATGTGATATTCGATGACAAATCTATCAAATTTCAAATATAAAAGACATAAACACGACATTGTGATTTTGTGGAATTTTTGTTGTGAAATGTCATTATTATCTAATTTGAATAAATTATCATTAATAAATATAAGTCAAACAATATAATGACGTTATAATATCGGGGCGGAGTTGTAATAATTGTTGGGTAGATCAACATTTCAATTCCATTGTGAAAAACGACATACTGCAGTGTATTATATTGAGAATATTCTATATAGAAATTAAAATTGTATATAACATATTGATTTTTAGTCACTTTTGTTATTGTGAACTATGAATTCAATCAAATGAGAAATCAAATTAAAGGCGGAGATAAACATGAGCAAAGAAGAAACATTTAAAGAACTTGCAGATGCCGTGATTTCTTGCAAAAAAGAAGCTGTTGATGCAGCAGTTGAAAAAGCAAGAAGTGAAGGTATTGAGCCGGCAGAGATAATTGAAAAAGGTCTTGCAGCCGGCATGAATGAAGTGGGTATTTTATTTGAGAGAGGCAAGCTATTCTTGCCACATGTAATGCTCGCAGCAGGTGCAATGGAATCAGGGGTTTCAATTTTGGAAGCTGATATGCCAACGGACGCTGCAAGTAAGAAACTTGGTGTAATCGTAAACGGTACTGTTGAGGGAGATGTGCATGACATTGGCAAGTCCATTGTTTCCACAATGCTCCAGTCCGCAGGCTTTGAGGTCCATGACATTGGAAGAGATGTCCCACTTCAGGATTTCATAGATAAGATCAAAGAGACAAATGCAGACATGGTCGGTCTTTCCGCTCTTATGACCACTACCCTTCCAGGCCAGAAAGAAGTTATCGAGATGCTCAAAGAGCAGGGTCTGAGAGATAAAGTAAAGGTCATGGTTGGTGGTGCACCTGCAACAGAAAACTGGGCAAATAAGATCGGTGCTGATTGCTATGCAGAAAATGCAAGTGAAGCTGTGACAAAAGCCAAAGAATTACTTGTTTAATCAAAAGGTGATACGAATGACAACAGAATATACTACTAGAATGGGAGATGGTCAGAGGATACTTATGACAAGGGAGCAGATCCTGGCAGACCTCAAAGAAGGAATGGCAGATGCTGCAGACCTTGGTGAGATTCCTGATCTTAGTGAAGATGAACTTGACAAACTTGTTGACATTATTGCAATGCCTGCAAGAATGGTTGGTGTGGAACCGGGCAAGGAAGTTCCTGTAACACACGATATTGGCACTATCAGAATTGATGGTGACCAAGGTAACAGTGGTGTTGGAATCCCTTCGAGCAGACTTGTTGGTGTCATGATGCACGAGAGAGCATTTGGTGCTGACACAATGGAACTTGGTCATATAGACTATAGTTACAAACCTGTCAAACCTGTGATATCCAATGAACAACAGACAATGGAAGTCTGTCAGCAAAATACTATTATTCCACTTCTTTATGGTGCAATGCCAAATCTTGGTCTTTATTATACACCGGATGGTCCATTCCAAAACCCCGGTGATCTTATGAAAGCATTCAAAATCGATGAGGCAAGAGCTTCTATTGAAGGCGCAGCTAAACATGCTACAAGGGACATAACATGGATCATGAAGAAAATGATGTCTTCGGGTACTGACGGTATTAATTTTGATACGGTCGGTGCTGCGGGAGACGGTGATATGTATGCATCACTCCATGCTATTGAGGCATTGAGGAAAGAATTCCCCCACATTTACATTGAAGCAGGTATGGCCGGTGAGTTGACACTCGGTTTGCATGGTGACCTTCAATATGACGGTAAGGTTCTCGCAGGAATGTGGCCACATCAGCAGGCTCCGGTTGTTGCAAAGGCAGGTGCCAATATATTCGGACCTGTTGTTAATACCAACACTAGCAGAAGTGCTGCATGGAACCTTGGAAGAGCTGTTACTTTCGTTAAGGCAGCTGTAAAAGCTTCATCCATTCCATGTCATGTGAACATGGGAATGGGTGTCGGCGGAATTCCAATGTTTGAAACTCCAACAATTGACGCCGTGTCAAGGGCCAGCAAGGCGATGGTCGAAGTTGCCGGCGTCGACGGCATATAGGTAGGGGTCGGCGACCCGATGGGTATGCCGATCACACACATCATGACCTCCGGAATGAGCGGTATCAGGGCAGCAGGAGATCTTGTTGCAAGAATGGAATTCTCAAAGAGCATGAGAATTGGAGAGGCAAAGGAATACGTCGCAAAGAAACTGGATGTTTCTACACTTGATCTTAGTGATGAGTACGTAATGAGAGAAGTGAGGGAAGATCACGGTATCGGTGTAATTACTTCTGTGGCAGGTGCTCCAAAGGGAATTGCAGCAAAGATGAATATCGAGAAACTTCTTGACATCAAGATCAATTCCTGTGAAATGTTCAGAAACCAAATTGCATAATTGAAAAATGTGGGAAATTGGAAATGAAACATATCTGCGTTGTGGGAGTCTCATTTCCAATCCATTCATAAACAAAATATCTACTGCCAGAGACAGATGAATGGATACAATTACCCCACTATAACTATTAAAAGAGGTATTACATGTCAAATCAAGAACTTTTAGACAAACTCAGAGACACAATTGTCAGTCAGGACATAAACGGTTGTGTTGAAGCCACCAATGCGGCACTTGCAGGCGGCATTAATGCAGTTGATGCAATCGAGAATGGGCTTTCAGTTGGAATGAAAATTGTCGGTGATAAATTTGAAGCTGCAGAGATCTATCTTCCACAGATCATGATGTCTGCAAAAGCAATGAATGGAGCTATGGAGATCCTTTCACCTTTGCTCGAAGGAGATGAAGATGCAGGAAAGGGACTTGCCATCACCTATGTTCAGGAAGGAGACATTCACGACATTGGTCACCGTCTTGTAACAACTATGTTGGGCGCAAACGGATTTGAGATCATCGATCTCGGTGTTGATGTGCCCAATGAAAAGGTCATTGAAGAGATCGAAAATAACAAGGGCAAAAAAATAATCCTTGTCGGTTCAGCACTTATGACAACATCAATGCTTGGCCAAAAAGATACAATAGACCTGCTTAAAGAAGAAGGACTTAGAGACGATGTCAAGGTAATGTTTGGCGGGGCACCTGTCTCAGATGCATGGATCGCAGAGATCGGTGCAGATGCAACAGCAGAGAATGCTGCAGATGCATCCCGTGTAGCTCTTAAGATTATGCAATAAGGGGAGATGAAGTATGACATATAGTAGATCAATGGATTGCTATGAATTCTATGACCGTGCTAAGAAAGGTGAGAAGATGTCTCAGGATGACTGGGATCTTATGACCATTCCGATGAAGTCAATGGAACTCAAGCAAAAATACGGAATTGACTTTAAGAACCAGTTTGTCCCAACCGATAAGGACATGATGAGCAATCTGTTCAAAGCAGGTTTTGAAATGCTCCTTGAGTGTGGTATTTACTGTACCGATACAAAGCGTGTCGTAAAGTATACCGAAGACGAGATCTGGAATTCCATTAACAACGTTCAAAAGGAATTTGTACTTGGTACCGGAAGAGATGCAGTAACCGTTAAGAAACGAAATGTTGGCGACAAGAGAAAGCCAATCGTACAAGGCGGTCCAACCGGCTCACCAATATCCGAGAACATGTTCATGCCGATTCACATGAGCTATGCTCTTGAAAAAGAAGTTGACACTATTGTAAATGGTGTCATGATGACGGTTCGTGGAAAGCCACCAATCCCAAAAAGCCCTTATGAGATCTTGGCAGCCAAGACCGAGACACGACTTATCAAACAGGCAGCGGCAATGGCCGGAAGGCCTGGCATGGGCATATAGGGGCCTGAGACTTCCCTGTCCGCTCAGGGAAATATTGCTGCAGAATGTGCCGGTGGCATGATTAGTAGTGATAGTCATGAAGTCTCACAACTAAACGAACTTAAGATCGATCTTGATGCAATTTCTGTTATTGCACACTATAATGGTAACAGTTCTATTATCATGGATGAGCAAATGCCCATCTTTGGTGGCTACGCCGGCGGCGTAGAAGAGACTGCTATTGTTGATATTGCAACACACATCAATGCATTTGTGATGAGCAATGCAACCTGGCATCTTGATGGACCGGTGCACATTCGCTGGGGATCTACAAACACAAGAGAAACTTTGATGATCGCAGGATGGACCTGTGCTACAATTTCAGAGTTCACTGATATGCTTTCAGGTAACCAGTATTACCCATGTGCAGGACCATGTACAGAGATGTGCCTGCTTGAAGCTTCAGCCCAGTCCATGACAGATACAGCATCCGGCCGTGAGATCCTTTCCGGTGTTGCAGCCGCAAAGGGTGTTGTGCAGGATAAAACAACTGGTATGGAAGCCAGAATGATGGGAGAAGTCGCAAAAGCAACTGCTGGCATGGAGATCGGAGAAGTGAACAAGATACTTGATTCACTTGTGAAACTCTACGAGAACGATTATGCAAAAGCACCACAAGGCAAGACATTCCAGGAATGTTATGATGTTAAGACCATAACACCAACTGATGAATATGTCAGCGTATACGATGATGCACGTAAGAAACTCGAAGAACTTGGATTGGTATTCTAAAGTACCAAACAATAACGATTAATATGGACACAATCTGAAATATTTTCTCCACCCCCGGCCAGTGGGTTATTACTGCCCCCACTTTATTCGTAGAGATTTAAAACATAATTAAATTACAGGAGATTGAATTTATGACTGAATATACACCAAAAGAAAGATTGGCACGCGTATTGAACAAGAAGCCAGTTGATAGAATGCCGGCTGTATGTGTTACGCAAACTGCAACCGTTGAACAGATGGAAGCTTGTGGTGCATTCTGGCCAGAGGCAAACGAGGATGCGGAAAAGATGGCAATACTTTCTGAAGCAGGTCACACTGAAATTGGTTTTGAAGCTGTACGTGTTCCTTATGACATTTCCGCAGAAGCCGAATTCTTTGGCTGTGAGATCAAGGCAGGTACACAGGTTCAGCAGCCATCTGTTGTTGGACACGTTGTTAAGGTTGCCGAAGATATTGAAAAATTAAAGAATTATGATATTAGTGAAGGAAGGATCGGGGTTGTTTGTGAAGCGATCAAGATACTTGCGGACAAACACGGAGATAATCTTCCGATCATGGGCAGTATGCTTGGTCCTTTCTCATTGGCACAGCACCTTAATGGTGACAGCTGGTTCATGGCAATTATGACAGATGAGGCCTTTGGACTGGCACTTATGAAATTTACAACCGAGTTCAATATTGCATATGCAAAAAAAATGGTTGAGAATGGTGCTGACACAATGGTCCTTATTGACCCCACGGCAAGTTACCAGCTCATCGGGCCCGAGTTCTATGAGAAGTTCGTACTGCCATTCCACACGAGAATTATTGATGCTATGAAAGAACTCAATATTCCTACTGTGCTACACATATGCGGTGATGCCACCGATGGTCTCACTTTGATGGAAGCCTGTGGGGTGAATGGTATCAGCATTGACCAGAATGTGGATGTTGCAACTGCTGTGGCAAAATTGGAGAATGCGATCGTCATCGGAAATCTTGATCCGGCAAATATGCTCTGGAACCAGACACCTGAGGCAATAATAGAAGAATCACAGAATGTACTCAATGCAGGTGTGCATTTGTTGGCACCCGGGTGTGGCATTGTAAGCAAAACCCCTACCGAGAACCTTCGGGCAATGGTGGAGATGGCAAAGGGTCACACATACTGATAGTTAAAATCTACTACTCCGGTCGAAAAATATCTCCAATTTTGTAGTTATATTTCGCCCGGAGTTTTTTTTGTGATATATTCACACAATGTACACTGATAAATGCATTACTACCCAAAAAATATTCAAATAATCTCTGTAGAACTTCTAACTAAACTCATGTGTTTACTGGCAAATTGTGGAGGAATTGCGGGCGATGCAATATAGTCTTGGAATCGATGCAGGTGGTACTTATACGGATGCAGTGATCATTCGAAACTCAGACAGGAAAGTTGTTAACTCAAATAAAGCGTTAACGACCTATCCTGACCTGCTGAAGGGAATTGAAAATGCGGTTGACGGGCTTGATAAGAAATATCTCCCTGAAGTTAAACTTGTCTCTGTATCTACCACTCTTTCAACAAATACAATACTTGAAAAAACAGGTTATCCCGTGGCTCTGATCCTCATTGGAAAACATACCATACCAAATAGTTCATCCATTACTGAATATGTGGTTGTAAAAGGGGGCCATAATTTAAGTGGTACCGAAGATGAAAGGCTGGATACAGAAGCTATCAGAAATTATGCTTTAAAGGTCAAAGACCATGTCTCCGCTTTTGCTGTTTCCTCATATTTTGGTGTCAGGAATATGGATCATGAGCTAAGAGCGAAGAAAATTATAACAGAGATCACAGGTCTGCCTGTTGTGTGTGGGCATGAACTTTCACAGGATCTGGGTATCTACGAAAGGGGAGTTACAGCTTACCTCAATGCTCAGCTGATGTCTGTGACCCGTCAGTTCATAGATGCCATCGTTTCTGATATTGAAAAAAGAGGCATGAATGCAAAATTAATGATGCTCAAGTGCGATGGTTCTGTTATTGGAATAAAGGAGGCGATGGAAAAACCTATCGAATCTGTTTTTTCCGGACCTACCGCAAGTCTTATGGGTGCATCTTTTCTTGCAAAGAGTGATACATGTGCTGTTATCGATGTTGGTGGAACCAGCACAGATGTTTCATTGATAAATAATGGTCTTCCGCAACTTGTTGATACCGGTGCGGTTGTCGGTGGATGGCAAACAAAGGTCAAAGCTCTCCGGATAGAAACATCGGCAATGGGTGGAGACAGTCATGTATGGATAAAGAACCGAAAAGTGAACATTGGACCAAGAAGGGTCATACCCCTCTGTCTTGCTGCTGTAAAGTATCCCGGTTTTGTGGATAAATTAAGATCAGGACGTACACCTTCAAGAGTTCAGCTTTCAGAGAGCATTCAGCCTACGAAGTTCTTTGTTCGAACAGGTAGCAAAGCTTCCGGACTAAGTAAGTATGAAAAAGAGATATTCGATGTAATAGGGGACGATCCTGTTTCTATCAATGATATCTTTTTGGAACTTGGTCGGTCGATATTTACTGATTATATCGGTACACTGATACAAAAGAGGCTTATTCAAGCAATAGGATTCACCCCCACCGATGCATTACACGTATTGGGGGAATATAATGAGTGGGACACAGAAGCTTCCATGATCGGCGCAACTATCCTTATAAGGCTGACATCCATGGATGAGCATGGTTTGTGCAGGCACATAAAGAACGAAGTAGCTATCAATATGGCTCTGAACCTCATGAGTTTCATGTTTGAGGGAGTCGAAAAAGCAGAGATCGAGAAGATGCTCAGGGGTGATTTCTTATCACAATTCAAGATTAACGTACCTGTTGTGCTGCTTGGCGGACCTGTGGGAGCATATATTGAGGAACTTGGATCACTGATAGATGCAGATATTATAGTTCCAGAACATGCAGAGGTTGGAAATGCTGTGGGTGCTCTTGTGGGGAAAGGGATCAAAAGAATAGAGATACTGGTAAAACCCGTCTATAAGAAATCTGAAAAGGTAATTGTCGTATTTTCCCCAATGGATAAAAAGGAATTTTCCAATTATTCAAAAGCAATTGAGTATGCAACAGATCATGGTAAAAGACTTGTGCTTAGTTATATGGAGGAATCAGACATTGAATACAACAATATTGATATTGATGTTAAAAAACAGGATATTACAATGGATGAGGACGGGGGAACACCTATTGAGACAAGAATGGTTTTCCTTGGTGTTGGAATTCCAAAAGCTGAGAATGTAATCAATATGATATGATCTTTAGAAGTTTCGGTCATATTGCATTGCCTACATATGTGTACTATGATATGGCATGTTATCCTTTTTTTTGTATTTTAGTAAATGATCATTGATCGGTATAGGTGAACATTATAACGGCGTTATAATATCTATTTACAGTTGTAACAATTACAGTGCAGATCAACATTTCTACCCTATTACAAAAATCGACTCGCTGCAGTGCATTTCATTGAGATTATGCTATATAGATATTAATTATTGTTTATATTGAATTGATTTTTAGTCACTATTACTATGATGGACTATTAGTCAAATTGAAGGCGGTATCAAGAACAATTTGTATGAAGAATTCAGACAATAGAAAAAATAAAACAAAGGTAATTTATATGAGCGAACAAGAATCAAATAATGGAAATGGTGAACTTGAAACAGGCAATCCTGCACGTATGAAAGGAGTTGTCAACTGGTGGGACGGTTTCGCCATGGCAATGGCAGTTCCTGCACTTCTATTATACTCTCTGGGTGATATGGCATCAATCTTAGGTGTTGGATCAATTGTAGTATGGTGTATATCAACATTTGTAGCGGTATGGCTTGTATTTGGATACGCAGAGTTGGCAGGTATCTTTAAGGATAAAACCGGTGGTATGGGCGTATTTCAATATGCAGCCTGGCGAAATTCCAAGATAGTAAAGAAGCATCCCCTTCTAGGTGATGTCTTTGGAGTAATAGGCATATGGGGTTACTGGTGGGCATGGAGTCCGGTTTTGGCAATCGGTGGATTGATTGTTGGACACTGGTTCACAATGATCTTTCCTCAGCTTCCAGCAACGATATTAACTTTTATTCCAACTGATATTGCTATAGGCACTGCTTTTTTGGTACTTTTATACTTAATCAATTATTACGGTCTGGCAGGAGGAGCTAAACTTTCATGGGTTCTTGCCGCTGCAACCATTATACCAATGGGAATCCTTACAGTAGCCCCATGGGTTATGGGTGCTGTTGATATGGCTAACTTCCATCCATTCCTTCCTTTGAACTGGGCGACCGGTGAATTGGAACCGTCATGGTTTACACCATCTGCGATCTATGGTATTCTTGGTGGTTTGTTTATAGCGTGGTGGTGTGTTGTTGCTTACGAAGCAGCAGCGATATACACAGCAGAATATAGGGATCCGGCACGTGATACATATAAGGCTATAACTGCATCAACAATATTTGTTGCATTTTTCTACATCTTTTTGCCAATAACAACGATTGGTGTTTTGGGGCTTGATGGTATCCGAACTGATCCTCTCGTTGCTATTCCAAACATTGGAATCTCAGTATTTGGCGAAACCGGTGGAATAATTATGATGATCGTCATGATGCTTGGAATCCTCCTGGCATTGAATCAGGCTACAAATGGTGGTGGCAGAGCTTTATACCAGATGGCTGAAGATGGAATGATCGTAAAGCAGTTTGGCATATTGAATAAGCATAAAGTTCCAGCAACCGGAATGGCATTTGATATTCTTTTCAATATTGTTCTAATGTGGCTAAGAGCTCCTATAGTTATATTGGCAGCATCAGCTATTGGATATTGTCTGGTAAACATTTTGGCAAATCGTTCAGTTACATTCATGAGAAAGAATTTCCCGGATGTCGAAAGACCATTTGAGATGCCAAATTGGATGTTTGCATTGTCTAAATATGCATTTATAATTGTTGCTTTAACTCTGTTTGCTGCTCCCGTATTTGGCGGAACTTCAGGAACACTGATTGGTTTTTCGGTTTGCTTAATAGTAGTGGGTGTATATGGATACCGAAAGAAATTTCAGGACAAACCGGGCTGGAAGATATGGGGCGAAGATCAAATGCCTGACTATATGAAAGGACAGCCTTTCGCTGACGGAAGACCTGCAGTTGGGACTACCAGAGATGCTATTATTACAATAACACTAATGCTGGCGGTACTTGGTTATATCGCTGCGATAGGTTTTTGGCTCGCTTAATGTAGGAGTGGATAGAAATGGAAACTAAACAATATAAAAAAATACTGGTGGCTACCGATGGATCTGATAATTCCATGAATGCTGTATCATCTGCTATCGAACTTGCAAAAGCAACCGGAGCAGAGTTATGTACAATATATGTTGTTTCAGATGCAAATCTGTATGCCGGTATTCGAAGTGCCTACTGGGCAGATGAAATGCACGAGCATTTCATCAAAGAGGGTGAAGAAGCTATACAATACGTGAAAGCTGAAGGAGGTGCGGCCAATATCGAGATTGGCACGTTCCTGCTCGAAGGCAACGCCGGAGAGAAGATCGTTGATTTTGCAGAAGCTAACGATATCGATCTGATCGTCATGGGAACACGAGGTAAAACAGCCGTCGAACGTATCCTTGTTGGAAGTGTAGCCGAGAACGTAATCCGACATTCAAAGGTACGGGTAATGGTGGTGCCTTAAGTGGTGGCTGCTAGGCACTACTTTTGGATTGTCTTAACAACCTTTGGATAAAACAAAACATAAAACAGTATTGCAGTGAGTTTAAATTTTAAAATGATCCACTGTAACATTCTTTTTTTTCTTGCTTTTTTAAATTGAATCGCCTAATTTTTGACTCTGGCAAAACAATGAAAATGTATTATCCCAAGTTTGACAGTTGCCACTCTTTCTTGAAGATAATGCATACTATTTTGCCCTAAAATCTCTCAATTTTGTCAGGAAAACCCTTTGTCAACGGCGGTCAAGAATTCCCTATTTTCGGCGGTTTAAAATTCCCCACCCACAATCTTCGATGAAAACATCAAAGGTTGTAGAACATGCTAAAAATGGAGGAATGGTTAATGATAAGAGATCTACATGCACAAGGATTAAGCATCAAGGCAATATCTAAAAAATCTGGTTTTTCTGGGACCTCCTGGTGTGGGGAAATCACATCTTGCAATTGCAATAAGAATTAAGGCTGTGAATGCTGGATTTAAGGTGTATTTTGTTAATGCGGGCACTCTTGTTGAGGAGTTGATAAGTGCAAATATGGATGGGGTGCTGGAAAAGAAATTGAAGGCTTTGGGAAAGTATGATGTGCTGATTATTGATGAAATGGGTTATTTACCTTTTGATAATGAGGGAGCGCATTGTTTTTTTCAACTGGTTTTAAGAAGGTATGAGAAGAGTTCTATAATTTTTACATCTAACAAGTCGTATGGCGAGTGGGGTGAGATATTCCACGACCATGTTATTGCTGCAGCGATTCTGGATCGGATATTGCATCATTGTACGACTGTTAATACTAAGGGTGAAAGTTACAGGCTTAAGGAACGTAGGAAGCATGTTTTGACGACTATGCAGAAGTAAAGATTATTTTGAAAGTTTGGAGAGGACGAAAAAGATAACTATATAAATGGGTGGGGAATTTTATTCCGCAATAAATGGGGATTTTTACACCGCCATTGACACCGAGAGCGGAACGCTTCAGCTCAGCGCGTAGCGTACTAATGAACGGACAAATAAGCATCAGTTAAGACAATAGATGAAAGTAGGAAGTTAACAATCGGATGAAAGACTAGGAATTACCCACACAAAACAGCGATGAACCAAATTATTTCTATAATTAGGTTACAAATGTGATTTTTCGGTATAAAATCAGTAATGCACGGGGAAAATAACCACGATTGCCCTAATTTATCTTCTCGTATGGCTATTTTATAAAAACACCTTTAATATTAGATATTTATTCTAAATATAATAAATTATTTACTTATA
>JAMJFV010000149.1 GCA_023544495.1 ANME-2 cluster archaeon | reverse complement strand
ATGAAGCCCATGAATCCGGTGTAAAGGTCTTTATCGCTATTGCAGGACTGGCTGCCCACCTTCCTGGTGTGGTAGCTGCCCATACAATAAAACCGGTAATCGGGGTCCCGGTTAAAGCTGCACTTGATGGGATGGATGCCCTCCTTTCCATTGCCCAGATGCCTGGGGGCATACCGGTTGCATGTGTGGGGGTAGGACGGGGCGAGAATGCTGCCTTATTAGCGGCCCAGATAATTGCCATCGAGGATAAAGAGCTGGAAGAAAAATTGGCAGCACATAGAAAAGACTTTGCAGCAGAATCCATTAAAGATTCACAAAGCTTATTTTAGAAAGTTAGTATAATTATTACCCGATTTATATAGGAGCACATCCCATGCTAAAAGATTACATTGACCTGGAATATAAACCCACAAAACGGGATTTTGTCTGCGAATATCACCTTGAACCGGCACAGAATGTGAGTTTTACCAATGCCTGTTCCCACCTGGCAGGTGAGAGTTCCATTGATACGTGGAGTGATATTTCTACGCTAAATCCGCAGCTGGCTGAAGAACTGAAACCCCATGTACTATTTGCTGATGAAAATCAGCAGACTGTCAGGGTTGCGTATACGCAGGACCTGTTCGAGCTTAATTCTGTCCCGCAAATATTGAGCGCCATTGCCGGGAATATCTTCAGCATGAAACTGCTGAATAATCTGCGCCTTATGGATATTTCTTTCCCGCACGATGTCATCCAGGCTTTCAAAGGACCAAAGTATGGTATGCAGGGTGTGAAAGAGCTGCTCGGGGTCATGGAGCGACCACTTATTGGCACTATTGTCAAGCCAAAAGTAGGGCTGAATTCCGAGAAGCATGCAGAAGTGGCATATAATGCCTTTTTGGGAGGCTGCGACCTGGTGAAGGATGATGAGAACCTGACAGACCAGAAATTCAACAGGTTCCACAAGAGAGTTGAGCTCACATTAAAGGCTGGAGAAAAGGCAGAGGCACAGACCGGTGAGCGTAAAATGTACATGTGCAACATCACTGCACCCACCTGTGAGGAGATGTTGAAACGGGCCAGGATAATAAGGGACCTTGGCGGCGAATATGCCATGATAGATATCATCCCTGTTGGCTGGAGCGCTCTCCAATCCCTGAGAGATAACAATGAAGACCTGGGCCTGGTACTTCATGCCCATCGATGCATGCACTCTGCATTCACCAGGAATCCCAGGCACGGTATCAGTATGCTTGTGATTGCAAAACTGATACGCCTTATCGGACTTGACCAGCTTCATATAGGCACGGTGGTAGGAAAGATGCACGGGGAAAGGGATGAAGTGCTGGCCCTGAGGGATGAATGCGTGTTGAAAAATGTTCCTGCGAGCCCTGATATGCACATGCTGGAACAGGATTGGGGGAGTATCAAGCCAGTATTCCCGGTTGCCTCAGGCGGTCTGGAACCCACCATGGTGCCGGAGCTGATTAAGATATTCGGGAAAGATGCTATCATGCAGTTCGGTGGCGGGATACATGGCCATCCTGGCGGGACCGTAGCAGGTGCTATGGCCTGCAGGCAGGCAGTTGATGCGGCACTTGAGGGGATATCCCTTGAGGAATATGCAAAGACCCACAGTGAATTGAAGGCAGCACTGGATACATGGGGATAAGGGTACTGGAAGGCAGGCATTTCAATATGATTTAAGGTGCTATGCTGTTCATATTATGAACAGCAGGAATTGAAGCCTGTCGAGATTCAATAGTTATGGGAGTACAATAAAAGGCTACTTAAATAAATCCCGGTGGGTTCATGATGCGTGTCGACAGGATTGAAACGGTATTACCCTGCATTTCCGACCCCTGGAAATTAAGAATAATCCTGTACCTGGACCATCAACCGGATATATCTTCGTTGCATGAATATCTGGGAGGAAGACAGTCTAAAAGTCTTGGCGTGCTAACCGTAAGAAGTGGTGGCAGGGAATTAAACATTTTCGCTACAGGCAAAGTGACCGTGAGAGAGGTCAATGATGTCGATGAGGCTGAATCGCTGGTAAACCATCTGCTGGCAATGGTTGAACACAGAAAGTTTATCCGGGAAGAATCTGAATGAAAACAGCGATCATTAACAGTGGTTTTTTCAGGTATCGTTTTGTTTGCCTATCCACGTACATATTTCATCATATTCAGGCACCCTGCCCTCACACATCACCTTGCCATCAACCACCACTGCAGGTGTGACGCTCACCTCGTAGGTCATTATAGTCTCCACATCTGTTACAGGAATGACCCTGAACTCGCTCCCCAACACCGCCTGTACTGCCGCATTCAGTGTGTCGTGGTACTGCTTGCCCCCTATTCCAAGCACCTCGACCTTGTGCTTTAGACCTCTCTGGCAGTCGGAACATACAACCTCATCCCCCTGCCGGTTGGTTGTAAATGTCGTATGGCACACGGGACAGGTGGCCCTGTGCAGGCTGCTCTTCTTTTTCTTGAGGGCATGATCCACCAGTGCAGCATTGGAACAACTGCATCCTTCCTCTTTGTCCATATGTTCACACTTCTATCTCAATGGCCCCCACAGGGCAGGTTACCTTACACAGCATACACAGTTTGCACTCATTGGGCCGGGTTGCCACACATACACCATCATGGACTTCCAGACTCCGGCTCTTGCACACCACCACACAATCACCGCAGCCATTGCAACGCTCCCTATCGATTTTTATGCGAACGATATCCGTTCCCCCTTATATGCTGGTACCTTAGTATCAATTATAACTTAAATGGTCCAGTATATACTTTTCTAAGCCGACAGCACATACTATTATGTGGAAATAGTTGGAGAATAGTATTATATGTAATAACATGGCTAAATATACATATACCAATATAATTATCTCGTGTGTTGGTGATTATTATGAAAAACAAAATATTGATTGTTCTAATACTTCTTGCTCTCATGCACCCTGTCTCGGCCATCGATCCCATCATCACCATACGTGTACCGGTACAGGAGGAACCTGCCGAGGGTTTCTTTGTGTATCCCGAAGGGACAACATTCGAGCAGGGCCAATCTATTTTATTCCGCAATGATGATAAGAACAGGCGCTGGTTCACCGTGATATGTGATAAGAACATTTTTGACAATGGCAGTAGCAATGAAGCTTATATGTCCTACAGACAGATCACTCCGGTCCAACTCAGTGAGCCAGGGATCTTCAACTTCCATCTGAAAGAAAAACCTACGGTCAATATCCAGATAACTGTTATCGGTGATGGAACTGCACCTGAGGTTCAGGAGACACAGGATAGTCCGGTAGATCTGCCAGAAAAGGATGAACTCTTTCCGGGTCTTGGTGAACTGCCGGCCCCTGGAATGTTACCTGCATTCATGCTGCTTATCCTTGCATTCCTGACTCTCAGAACGAAAAGATAGGTCATCGTAAAGAAACAATTATGTAGATAGCCATCTATCTACACCCCCTTACATACCAATACGCTGATGACCATGTTCCTACAATTCAAATCACAGGTTTCACAAGCCCTTACATCCGCACTTGAATCAAACGGTCTCGAAGTGACAGACCTTAGCTTTGAAGAATCTATCCATGCCGACATTGCCTCATCGGTAGCGTTCAGGCTGGCCCCGGTATGCAGGAAAAGCCCAAAGGACATAGCAGAAATGCTGGCCTCGTCCATCGAACTACCGGAAGACGGGCTCATCGACAGGGTGGAGACCGCGGGGCCGTATCTTAACTTTTTTGCCAGTCTTGCGTTCCTGGACCGCACCGTGTCTGCCATACGAGCGCAGGGGCCGGACTACGGCAGCCTGACCGGGCGCGGCAAGGTTATTCTGGAACATACTTCTGCCAACCCCAACGGCCCCCTGCATGTGGGACATATCCGCAATTCCATTATCGGTGATACCCTTACCCGTATTCTTACAAAAGCAGGATATGAGGTGGAGACGCAGTATTACATCAATGATATGGGCAGGCAGATAGCTATTGTTTCGTGGGCTCTGGAACATTTTGATTTCGATACTTCAAAGAAACCTGACCATGCCATTGCTGACATCTACATCAAGGCGAACAGGGTATTGAACGACGAACCTGAAAAGGTAGCCGAGATCGATGAACTGATGCAGCGTATCGAACATGGTGACCCTGACGTAGCAGAGCGGTTCAAACATGCTGTAGACCTGGCCATGGAAGGTATCAAACATACCCTTTTGCGCATGAATGTACACCATGATTCTTTTGCCTGGGAGTCGACCTATGTCCGCAACAATGATGTGAATGCCACTATTGACCGCATCAAGGATACAGGCAGGGCCGTTGTTGATAACGGTGCCCTGATGGTCGACCTTTCCGACCATGGATTTGAAAAGAAACTGGTCATCCAGCGCAGCGACGGAACATCCCTGTACACCACAAGGGACCTGGCATACCACCTGTGGAAAGCCGGGCACTGTGACAGGATGATAGATGTGCTGGGGGCAGACCACAAACTGATATCCGGTCAGTTGAAAGCTATGTTGAGAGCACTGGGTGAGAAAGAACCTGAGATCGTGATATTCGAGTTCGTCTCCTTGCCCGAAGGCAGCATGAGTACCAGGCGGGGCAAGTTCATCAGTTCCGACGAACTGCTGGACCAGATAGATGTGCAGGCAATGATAGAAGTGGAAAAGCGCAGGCCTGACACGGATGATGATTTCAAGCGAAATGTCGCACATTTCGTAGGAATAGGTGCCATCAGGTATGATGTGGTCAAGGTATCGCCTGAAAAATCCACGGTCTTTGACTGGCGGGAAGCGCTGGATTTTGAAAAACAGGGTGCTCCGTTCATCCAGTACAGT
>JAMJFV010000148.1 GCA_023544495.1 ANME-2 cluster archaeon | reverse complement strand
AATTTATTGATTATAGGGGGCAGCATCAATGCTGTCGGGACCGGGCGGGTGGTATCGCTGACGATGATGGATACTTTGTCTCCGGGCTGAACTATCTTTTCAAGGCGTTCTCTGCCGATCGGAGCCTGTAATGCTCTTAGGATGATAGTTTCGGGATCTATTACTGCGGATGTTTCATTCGGAACTACTGTTTCCACTGGGTGTGTTTCAGGGATGTTCAATGATATTGTGGTGTTTCCGAATGGTAGTTCCAGTTTCATGGTTGATGGTGTTAGATTGTTACTCGTGTACAGTTGACTTTGTTAAATTAAATAATTATTCCAAATCTTCAATGTATCATATCATTCCATCTCATTATATCCTTTCCGGATTCGGGAACTGGTTCCTGTCACAGGATACACGAAGCAGGAGAACTGACTGAAACACAAAAATGATACTACGAAATTATATCATAATCCGTGACAGCCTGTCCCAAATATTGAATGTCAAACATTACAATCTCAACCTCTTTGATCCGGTATTTACATTAATCACATGTCGACCCGGTAGCCAGCTTCACAATACAGCATACAGCATGGAACAGCTCATCCACATCCGATCTGCCCTCTGCAGTTATCCTTATCTTAGGCTCGGTACCGGACGGCCTCACCAGCACCCATCCGCCATCCACCTCTACCCTGATGCCGTCAATGTCGCTGACATCACCCATTGAAGATAATTCAGAATAAACCACTGCCATCACTTCAGCCTTTCGTTCATTAGCACAGGCAGCACCCGTCCTCCGGGTCTGGTAAGTAGGCAATCCATCCACCATTTCAGAAAGTTTCCCGCGCCCCACTATCTCGATCAACCTTGCTGCCGCATAGATACCATCAGGACAAAATGACAATCTCGGGAATATCCAGCTTCCTGACGGCTCACCGCCAAAACCTGCTCCAACCTGTTTCATCGCCTCTGCCACATAGACATCACCGACCCTGCTCCGTATGACCTTTGCACCGGGAAGGGCATCATCCACCACCATTGAAGTGTCTACCGGTACAACAATACTGGCAGCATCTTCATGGGCAGCAAATATGGCCAGCAACTGGTCCCCCCCAACGAACCTGCCCCTATCATCCACTGCCATCATCCGGTCTGCATCACCATCATGAGCAATCCCAATATCAGCACCCCAGTCCTGCACAGTTTTCATAAGCAGTCCCAGGTTCGCTTCCTTTGGTTCAGGGTCCCGTGCGGGAAAATGTCCATCTAACTGTGAATTCAGGGCAAGCACCCGGCACCCCAGCATCCGAAGCAGCAACGGTGTGATAACAGAACCGGCACCACTGCCGCAATCTATCACTACCTTCGGTGAGTTCCCTATCGATGGAACCATGTCAATGATAGCCCTGATGTGGTCTTCAACTCCCATTTCATACACACCGGAGGTTCCAATACGATCCCAATCTGCCAGGGCATATCCAGCTATTTCAACAGTTTGCTCGATCTCCTGTTGCTGCCGGCTGTCAAAGGCCATACCGTCAGAATTCCATAGTTTAATGCCAATATCCCTGGCTGGATTGTGGGAAGCCGTTATCATCACGCCCATTTCATAGTTCCTTGCTGCATATGCCAGGGTAGGTGTTGGTACCACGCCCAGCCGCGTCATACCAACTCCAGCCGACATCAGGCCAGCCGATACAGCCTCTTCTATCATGATCCCTGCCACTCTGGGGTCCCGGGCAATAACTGCTCTTGACCTCCCTTTCCCTGCAGCTTTACCGACGTTCAATGCCAGTTGTGGCGTAACATCAACATTTGTCAACCCCCTGATGCCTGATGAGCCAAACAGTTTCATTCCATCACCCTATTCCACGGTCACGCTCTTAGCAAGATTCCGGGGTTTGTCAATGGAACATTTGCGTTCCAATGCTGTATAATAGGCCAGCAGCTGGACAACCACGGTAGTAAGCAGGGGAGTTAAAATAAAATCAGTCTTCGGAACGGTCAGGACCACGTCCACATACTTGGCAATCTCTTCATCATCAGAATCGGCAATTGCAATCACTGACGCATCACGTGATTTTACTTCCTTGATGTTGCTGAGTATCTTGTCATACGTATGGCCCTGCGGTGCTATGGCAACCACCGGTACATCTTCAGATATCAGGGCAAGGGGACCGTGTTTTAATTCTCCTGCAGCATATCCTTCGGCATGTATGTAGGATATCTCTTTCAACTTTAGAGCTCCTTCAAGTGCTATTGGATAATTGATATTACGGCCGATAAAGAAATAATCCTTTGATCCGGCGAACCGGATCGCACATTTTTGTATCGTATCTTTATCCTCAAGAATGCGACTGACATACCCCGGGATTTTGCGTAGTTCTGATAAAAGCTTACCTACCCTGTCAGCATCCATCATCGAACGTGCCCGTGCAAAATAGATAACGAGAAGATAGAGCACCACAAGCTGTGATATGAACGATTTGGTGGCGGCAACCCCTATCTCAGGCCCGGCCCTGGTATATATGACATTTGATGCTTCTCTCGATATTGTACTTCCGACCACATTGGTAATAGTCAGAGTGGTACAGCCGTATGAGGTAGCTTCACGTAGTGCTGCCAGGGTATCCGCAGTCTCACCTGATTGTGAGATGGCTATGACCAGAGTGGAAGGTGCCAGAACGGGATTGGAATACCTGAACTCTGAACCATTATCCACATCCGTATGGATCCCGGTCAGACCTTCGAACAGGTACTTTCCCAGTAAGCCAGCATTAAATGACGTCCCGCAGGCTATTATTTCGATTCGTTCAATATTTTTAATGTGTGCTTTCTTCAGACCCAGTTCATCGAATGTGACATTCCCTTCGAGTTCTTTCAGTCTGCCTGCCAGGGTTTCATGAATGGAATTGGTCTGCTCATAAATCTCCTTGAGCATGAAATGAGGATACCCGGCTTTCTCAGCTGCTTCAAGGTCCCACCTGATGATATATTCTTCTTTGGTCACGGGATTTCCCATACGGTCAAAAACCTGGATAGAATCTTTTTTGACCCTGACCATCTCCAGGTTCTCCAGGTAAATGACCCGGTTGGTATATTTTAAGATAGCAGGTATATCAGATGCAATAAAATTCTCTTGCTCGCCCAGACCTAATATAAGGGGGCTGTCCTTTCTGGCAGCAATCAGTTCATGTGGGTGTTCTTCGCATAGCACTGCCAGGGCATAAGAACCGTGAACTTCTCCGAGGGCTGACCGTATTGCAACCGCAAGGTCACCAGAATTATTTACATGATATTTGTGTATCAGGTGGGCTAACACTTCCGTATCTGTATCTGAAACAAACACATAACCTTCCAATTCAAGTTTTTCTTTTAAATCCAGGTAATTCTCTATAATACCGTTGTGCACCACGCTGATGTTGCCCGACACATGTGGGTGTGCATTAATAGTATTTGGTTTTCCATGGGTTGCCCATCTGGTATGGCCTATACCCATGCGGGCAGGTACTGCAGGTAATATTTTTTCAAGGCGGGATATTTCCCCTTCGGTCTTGAATACCTGGGATCTTCCTTTATTATCCAGTAGGGCCAGTCCAGCCGAATCATAACCCCTGTATTCAAGTTTCTTAAGGGATTCTATAAGTAGATTGACTGTATCCCGTTCTCCGATATAACCGACTATTCCGCACATTGTTTTTTAATTCATCCACCTTAGTTTTATTTCATATTATTATGGAGTCTCTGGGCAGGTCTTTTACGATAATTGCTCCAGATGAAACACGGCATCCGGTGGCAATCATCTTCCCGGGTTCGGTAAGTACTCTATGCTGGATATTGTTCCCATCTCCGATCACTGTTCCCAGTTTCTCTGCCTTATGAAGAATCCCATTTATTTCGATCAATAGGTTCTCACCTGTTTGCGTGATGAAATGTGAACCAATACTATTGTGTGAACCGATGATGGAGCTGGATATATATGAAAAGGCACCGATCCTCGCATCGTTCATGATTATACTGTTCTTGATCTGGACAGATGATTGCACTGTTGAGTTATTGCCGATGGTGGTGGAAGGAAGTATTACTGTATTTGGCCCGATATCACAGTTCTTTCCAATGACCACCGGCCCAATAATATATGATCCTGAACGAACGATGGTATTTTCACCGATAATGACATTACCCTTTATAACAGCACCATCCTCAATGGTTCCATACCGTATCGATTTTTCACAACGCTCCAGCAAGGAGGCGTTGGCACGAAGCAGGTCCCATGAATGTACAGCATCTATCCATGTGGATTTTGAATGTACAACACTGATGGTCTTACCTGCATCTATCATAATCTGTATGGTATCGGTTATGGCATATTCCCCTGTTTCAGACACATGCGTGGCTTTAATGTATTCGAACACATCAGGTTTGAAGATGTATATGCCTGTGTTCACGTTATGACTCAGGTTCTCCACGGGCTTTTCAACGATCTTAAGCACCCGGTTCTTATCTGATACCACCACGCCATAACCGCTGGTATTGACTCGTGTTACGGTCAACACAGTTGCATCCCCTGTATGACCTTCCAGGATATCAGAAATTGTACCTGATTCTACAATATTATCGCCATTTAACACGATGAACTCATCGTCTATGTACGGGGCTACCTTCTTGATGGCGTGAGCGGTACCAAGCTGTCCCTTCTGTTCGACATACGTGATGTTTACTCCCAGTTCCACTCCGTCCTGGAAATAGTCCATGATGCGTTCTTTCTTGTATCCCACAACCATTATAATCTCAATAATACCACAGTAAGCGAGGGCATTGATAACATGCTCTAATATTGGTTTATTTGCAGCAAAAAGCATTACCTTGGAACGGGTAAGCGTTAATGGCTTACATCTTTGCCCTTCTCCTGCTGCAAGAATTACTG
>JAMJFV010000147.1 GCA_023544495.1 ANME-2 cluster archaeon | reverse complement strand
CCTCAGTTAAAACACCCTCTATTTTTTTGTTTTTTACTGTTGCGTATTCTTCAATTTCATTTTGATTATATGAATATTCAGCTACAATCAAACCCAGAACCGAATCGCCAAGGTATTCCAGTTTTTCATAATTGTCAGCATCGAGATTGTTCCTGTTTTTAAAATGTTCTAATTGCATTTTGTTGCCACTAAATGTTGATCCATGCAACAAAGATTGTATCAGATATTTTGTACTATTAAACCTGATACCAATGATATTTTGAAATTTTTCTAAATATTCATCGCTTATAGTTAAATCGTTATTTATCTTCATCTATTTTCCTCTTTATCGTGAGCCCGTTTTAATATCTTACTCTTATGATTTCAATTCAACCTTTTTTAAATCAATTAATTATCAGTAAATTAATAGCTAACTAATTTTTCTTTTCCAACTAACATTTTTCATTCAAAAAGGACAATCCGATGCCAAAATTCCACCTAGATGATCTCGATCTGAGTAAAGCTAAATCCAGGTTCAGTGTATGCATATTTGATGTTCTTACCGCAGAACAGGCGTAAAAAATAATATGGGCGGCTGTGAAGAGGATGTTCCGATCCTTCAATCTTCACCCATACCGAAATATTTTCAACCAGCATTTCCGCGGATCCCGCATGTTTTTATTCGAGTAAGGAATGGAACACCTTCTGGAAAATATCGTGATCTTTCTTCAAATTACCCCAAACAGGTCTGCGAAGAAGAATACAATTTTTACAATGGTAATACCTATCTCCTGTTTGACACCGACCCCTTCGTAATGAATATCTCCATTCTGGAGTGCTTTGTTCGTTTCCTCAACCGGGTCTTCAGAGGCTCTGACCCTTTCCACGACAGCCTCGTTCGAAATCAACCGAAGGGTTGGATTTTCCGGTACACCTCTGGTCAATTCAGTGATAAATCCATCCGAATTGGTGACTGCTCCAAGCTCGATATTTCCTTCAGGCTTTTCGATTATAATGTGTATGACCTGTCCTCCAAATACCGTATCGATAAGAGGAATATCCTTGACTATTTTATCCAGAAGAGGATTATAGATATTCAGGAAGAAATGCACTGCCTCGTCTTCAGTTATTGCTGAAGCTACCGGAACACAGGACATTGACACTAATACGATAATCGACAATGATATCAAAACTGTTCTAACCATATACTGATCACTCCTATCTTGTAATTGGATTATTATATTCTTGCTTAATAATGTATTCTACATGCGTGTGTTTTTTTACTATGTTATGTGATTGATAGTTCTATACTGAAAGACCATTTCTGGTGTATTTCCATCCCGACAGACCGGTCCACCGTACTAATATACCATTATCCTGCCTTCGGATATTCCTGTGAATTCCTCGAAGTTCATCAGGTCTTCCACGGGCAGCCGGTCAGTTTCCTCATGCATGGACGGTTCTACCAAAGGATAACCCATGGGTATGACGGTCAGAACATCGAATTCGTCTGGTATGTTCAATATCTGCTTGACCTTGTCCTTTTCAATAGTGGCCCATGCCGTACCAATGCCCAGCTCCCATGCGGTCAGCATGATATTCTGGACAGCCATGGCCCCTGCATGTTCGGGTTCACCTACCTGCTGGTGGAAGGGGTATCTGGCTGTGATCGGGAGAATGACGACTGCGATGGCCATGGGCGCATTGCATTCATGCATGGGAGCGCATTTTGCTAATTTCTTAAGTGTTTTGCGATTTTTGATTATTATGAACTCCCACGGTTGGGTATTGAACGGGCTGGGAGCCCAGCGTGCCGATTCAATGATCCGGTAGAGAATATCATCAGGTACAGGGTCCTGCTTGAATTCCTTTACTACACGCCGCTGTTTTATCGCATCAGTGATTTCCAAAAGTAACACTCTCCCTTAATTTCCATTGATAAATTATTTAACGTTATATTACCTTTATAATTTAATTAATCTTTGGGACATTGTTCCCTTTGACACGGACCAACCCGGGAAGTTGGGAATAATTGATGATCAATTAACCAATTATCAAATTGGCGGTGAGGGGTACCAGCTTCTGAATAAGGTAATTCACTAATCGGAGGAATAAATTTTGGAATTTTCGTGGATGGTAGGGGGAGAAGCAGGTTTTGGGATAATGGCCTCAGGTCTCACTCTTTCAAAGACTTTTGCACGGGGCGGGCTTCATGTATTCGATACTATAGAATACCCGTCCCTTATCAGGGGAGGTCATAACACCTGTATGGTACGTACTGCCAACAGAGAAGTCCATTCCCATACCGGATATATTGACATGCTGGTGGCGTTGAACGAAGAGACCATCCACCTGCATAAAGACGAAATGGCACAGACCGGGTGCATACTATTTGACGGTATGCACGAACCAGAGGACCGGTTCGGGGTCCATGCCGATATCAGCCTGTTCCCCATACCTCTTGGCGATATTGTGAAGGACATAGGCGGACGACCCATAATGCGAAATACGGCAGCCATTGGTGCCACCATTGCCCTTATAGGATACGACCTATCCATCCTTGAGGATCTGCTTGCCGATATGTTCAAACGTAAAAGTGAAGACGTGGTCCGGGACAATATCCATGTCGCAAGGGCCGGGTATGATTTCATGATGGACAACCATCCGGGGGGATCGGGAATTATCGTGAAACCCCAGGACAATTATAGAAGGATGGTAGTCACCGGAAATGAGGCGGTGGGCCTCGGTGCCCTCTCAGCAGGCTGCACGTTCTATTCTGCATATCCAATGACACCGGCGTCAGGAATCCTCCACTTTCTTGCTGCCGAGGAAAGGAACTACAACCTTGTTGTCAAGCATACCGAAGACGAACTGGCTGCTATTCTCATGGCAATCGGTGCTTCCCATGCGGGGGTGAGGGCAATGACAGCTTCATCGGGGGGAGGTTTCTCGCTTATGGTAGAGGCCCTGGGTCTTGCAGCCATGACCGAAACCCCGCTGGTGATAATGGAGGGCCAGCGTCCCGGACCAAGTACCGGGCTGGCTACCCGGACCGAGCAGGGTGACCTGAGATTTGTGTTGCACGCATCCCAGGGAGATTTTCCCAGGGTGGTCATAGCACCGGGGGACGTGGAGGAATGTTTCCAGGCAGCAGGTCATGCATTCAACCTGGCTGAAAAATACCAGGTACCGGTGATAATCCTCACTGATAAATTCCTGACAGAAAGCCATAAAACAGTACTTGCTTTTGAACCCGTGCCCGTGGACCGGGGAATGTTACTGGACGAGGCGCACCTGGACAGGATCACGGATTATAAACGATATGAAATAACCGATTCAGGAATTTCACCACGGATCATACCCGGCCATAGGAACGGCGTATTCAGAGCCAATAGTAATGAGCACGATGAGTACGGGTTCGACCTTGAAGACCCCCTCAACAGGACCGCCATGATGGATAAGCGAATGAGAAAGCTGGAACAGATTGCCAGCGAACTGCCAGAACCGCATCTGTACGGGCCGCAGAAGGCTGATGTTACGCTACTGAGCTGGGGTTCCACCAAGGGTCCCATTCTTGAGGCGATGCTGCTGCTCAAGAACAACAATATAACGGTGAATTTCCTGCAGATCATGAATCTGCACCCGTTCCCTCTGGAAAAAGTGACCAGGATAATGAAGCGTGCAACATTGACCATTGACGTGGAGAATAACAAGACTGCCCAGCTTGCCGGATTGATCCGGGAACATACTGGATTGAAGGTGGATGAGAAAATTCTCAAATATAGCGGGAGACCTTTCACGCCGGAGGAGATCGCGAACAGTGTGGCGGAGGTGGTTGAACATGGCAGAAAGTAAGGATTTCAGGACTGATAAAAAACCTGTCTGGTGCCCGGGATGCGGCAATTTCGGGATCCTTACTGCGCTGCGCGGTGCTCTGGCAGATTCGGGATATGAACCTCACCAGCTGATGATCGTTTCAGGTATCGGGTGTCATGGAGCAGTTATCCAGTACGTCAATGCGAATGGCTTCCACTCTATCCATGGGAGGACACTTCCGGTTGCCACGGGTATCCACCTTGCCAACCATGAACTGTGCATCCTGACAATGGTGGGAGACGGTGATGGTTACGGTATAGGCATGGGCCACTTCATACATGCCATGAGGCGCAACCTGGACATGACACAGATCGTGCACAACAATAAACTGTACAGCCTGACCACAGGCCAGACCTCTCCCACCACTGATAAGGGCCGCCCGACGAAATCCACACCTTTTGGGGTTATTGAGATACCTGTGAATCCGCTGACCCTCGCCCTGTCATCCGGAGCCACGTACATTTCAAGGGGCTTTGCCGGTGACCCGCCGCACCTGCGAAAACTTATCGCCGATGCCATGGCACACAAGGGATTTGCGCTGGTGGATGTGCTGCAGCCCTGTATTACCTTCAACCATGCGAATACCAACGCTTTCTATAAAGAAAGGGTGTACAAACTCGAGGATGAGACGGGGTATGACCCCGGGGACCGCCAGGCTGCGTATGAACGGGCCCTGGAATGGGGTGAAAGGATACCTATCGGGTTGTTCTACAGGGAAAGCAGGCCTACCTATGAGGATGAGGTGGTTACTTTAAAGGATATGCCGCTGGTGAAGAGGCCAATCAAAGGCGTGGATATTACGAAGACACTGGAGCAGTTCCTGTAATTCAGGGATCTCCTGTCCTTTCAGATCCGGATAGACTCGTTGAATAGCACCGGCCAGCCACTGGAACCTACTTCCTAAATACTATATTATCCAATACATCCCCCATGCGCACCCCACTTTTCAAGGGCCAGGTCCAGATCGCCCTTGCAGCTGTACTGTTCGGCCTGATCGGTATCTTCGTAAAGCTCACAACTCAGATGCCCCTGGGTTCCATTATCTTCTACCGGCTGCTATTCGGCCTGGCTGCCATTGCGCTCTTTCTCGGATGCTGCGGGCGGCTTGGTGAGCTGCGTCCGGGGGATAG
>JAMJFV010000146.1 GCA_023544495.1 ANME-2 cluster archaeon | reverse complement strand
CGTCCTCATCCAATATCTCTACCAGTATGGCGGCATATCCCCCTTTTTGACCGGTAGCTATTTCGCCGCCGTAGGCCCTGGCCATTAACTGGTGTCCCAGGCAGATTCCAAGTATCGGTAGCTCCAGTTCCCGGACCATCTCCTCGGCCCGGCCTATACGGTCTATTGTTGGGCCGCCGCTCAAGATCAGGCCGTCGGGTTCCATGGCCAGTATCTCCTCGTTGGAAAGGGTATTGGCTATGATGCCGGTCTCCATATCCAGGTCACGTACTGCTCTGTGGATGAGGTGACAGAACTGGCCGTAGTTGTTTACTACCAGGATCTTAAGGTCGGTCATATGTGGCATTATCAGGAGAATTGATGAAACTTATATCATCCTGATGGTTTCCAGATTTGTAGGTGCCCTGGTCTCTACCCTGAACTTCCGGTATATTGAACTTGCCAGGTCCAGGCAGCTCTTCTCATCACCATGCTCGGTCAGGACATGTTCCGGCCTTGGTTTCATCTTCTTGATATAATCCATTAACTGCTTGCGGTCAGAATGGCCGGAGAAACCGTCCACTGTCTGGACCTGCAGGTTCACTGTAATAACCTCTGATTTACCGTTCTGGTATACAGGTATCTCATTCCATCCTTTTTGCAGCCTGCGGCCCATGGTACCTTCTGCCTGGTATCCCACGAACACAAGGGAATTCCTCTCATCAGGCCCGTATGCCCTCAAATATTCCATGATAGGGCCGCCATTGAGCATTCCTGACGTGGCCAGCACCACACTAGGCACCCGGTTTTCCAGCAGATCCTGCCGTTTCTTTTGAGAATCCACCTGTTCAAAACAATCTGAAAGGAAGGGATTCATACCTTTATGGAAAATCATTGTCCTCAGGTCACTGTTCAGGTATTCGGGATATGTAGTGTGTATGGCCGTAGCCTCCCAGATCATACCATCAAGATATACAGGTACTTTGTCGATTTCACCCAGACGGATAGCTTCTTCAAGTACCAGCATGACCTCCTGGCTCCTGCCCACGGCAAAAGCAGGGATAAGCACGGTACCTCCCCGGGCCACAGTTTCCTGAACGATTTTCTTTAACTGTGCTTCAGCTTCCTTTCGACTTGGCTGCATATCCCGTGCCCCTCCGTACGTAGCCTCGGTGATTATGGTTTCAATCCTCGGGAAGGTATTTACTGCCGGATCGAAAAGACGGGTCTTTTCATACTTGTAGTCTCCGGTAAAGGCTATATTGTACAATCCATCACCAACATGGAAATGTACTATTGATGACCCCAGGATGTGCCCGGCATTATGCAGTGTCAGCTTCATGTCAGAAGCGATATCGGTTACCCCACCATAATCCAGGGTTATGGTATGTTTCAAGGTTTCCCGTATCATGGTTGAAGGGTATGGTATGGTCTTGCCTTCCTTTGCAGCCACATCGATAAAGTCCAGTTGCAGCAATGCCATCAGATCGCGGGTAGGCGGAGTACAGTACACTGGTCCTTCATATCCATACTTATACAGCAATGGTATCAGGCCGCAATGGTCCAGATGTGCATGAGTCAGTACCACTGCATCCAGCTGGCTGATGGGTGTTACCTCAGGGATGTACAGGTAGGGTGATCCGTTTTCATCCGAAGCCACATTGACACCGCAGTCAATGAGCACTCTTGTCTCAGGGGTTGAAAGCAAAAAGCAGCTGCGTCCAACTTCCCGGCAGCCTCCCAGTGAGGTGACCCGGACCCATTTATCCTTTGAGGTCACTTCCTGGTGTATCTTCCTTCCTATGATCTTGAGCAGTTCTTTACGTTCGTCTTTATGGTCCCTGATATACTGGCGCACGTTGTTGACTGTGGATGATTTTATCGGAGGCGTCCTCACAACCTTGGGAGTCCAGCCGATCTCCTTGGTAATCTCCCGCAGCGTGTTGCCATGCCTGCCAATCACAAGTCCTGGCTTTTCAGCCTCGATAATGACTTCTCCAGTATCAGTGTCAAAATAATGGTTGGAAACACCGGCATCCTTGGGTACGATGGTTGAGATCGTCTCCACAACTTTCTCCGGTGCTGCCAGCACACCCGGGTCCGGCCGAACTACCAGCCGTTTACGCAGGTCCTTGGCCAGGTTCCTGACTATGTCACCATTATCAGCGAACTTTTTTGGTTCCGGAGTGTATATTACCAGTTCAGGCCCTTCGAACTCCACCTGTGAAATAGTCACACCGGGTGGCAGCCTTTTTTTGATCTTTATTTTCAGATCAGCTAATACGTCATCTACCGACATTGTATTTACGTCCTGTTAAAAAAATGAAAAAAATAAGTTGTAGAAAAGACTTTTTTCTAACTTCATTCCGTTTTCTTATTTAGTACATTGTATCATCATAGAGCATCATTAAATGCTTTGCGTTTCTTTTCAATCTCAGCATCGTCTACTTCGAAATAACCATCATGAGTGATCCGTACTACCTTCACACCGTTTCCAGATGCTGCATCCCGCTTAACAACGTTATGCAATGCCCTCACGGCAAGGTCGACACCTTCATCCATGGACAGTCCCTTCTTGTATCTATCCTCAAGTATACCATAAGCTATAGGAGAACCTGAACCAGTTGAAACTGCTGTGGTCTCTTCCAGCTGCCCCCCCATAGCATCCAGGGAATACAGACTTGGTCCTGTCTTATCCACGCCGCCTACAATAAGCTGCACCATGTACGGGAAATAACGATTACCTCCAAGCACATTTGATAGCAGGCTTCCAATTCCTTTGATGGTCATACTTTCCTGTCTGCGCATCTTGTACAGTTTGGATTCCACCTGCATGACCTTGACAAGCCGCTGTGCATCACCCACTGAACCTGCAGTGGTCATTCCCACCAGATCATCAATCTGGTAAATTTTTTTGGCATCTTTACTTGCAATAAAAAAACCCATTGTAGCCCTGCTCTCGGAAAATGCCTTCGCTACAGACGAGTCCAATAGTTGTTGTACCTTTACGTTCATTTTCATTAACCATGTGGATACCTCATAGAAAAAATGAGAAAATCAGTTAACTCCACTTCTTAATTGGCATCGCCCTATATAATAGTTTTCCCGTTTTTTACCAGAACACATTCTTCACACCTGTGCCTGGTACAGTACTGTTTACCGTATTCCACTATCAATGCATGATATTCCTTGAAAAGGTCAACATCATGCTCCAGTTCAGATTCAAATCTCTGCTGCAGCATGCGGTAATTCCCATTGAGTCCAAGACAGTCCAGCATCCGGCAGGTATAGGCATCAATGACGAACTTGGGTTTGTTGACGGCGTACAGGATAATACTATCAGCGGTCTCATCTCCGACACCCTCAAGTCCAAGCAACTCCCGCCGTAATTCATCCACCGGCTTATATGACAGAATATCTTTGTACCTGGAATAATACTCAGCAAGGTTCTTTAACCGACGTGCTTTTTGGCGGTAGAATCCGGTACACCTGATAAGCTCTTCAAGGGAACCTGTATCTGCGACAGCCAGGGTCTCTGGTTCAAGCAGACCTTGCTCTTTCAGGTTGGAAATGGCCTGTTCCACATTGTTCCACCGGGTCTGTTGTGTCAGCAGTGCACCAACAATTACTTCAAAAGGTGTATCGGCAGGCCACCAGTTCTGGTGGCCCAAAATCTCAAGCAGTTGTTCGTAGATATCTATCAAACGCATTTTATGCCCAGATGTTTCATTTTATTGTAAATAGCAAGATTCACCAGCAGGGGGGTGATACTTTCCACCATGGATGATACTTCAAGAGGACCTGCCATAAGTGGCCTGAGATTTTTGATATCTTTGACCAGTTTGGAAACAGTAAGGATTGCTACGTTATCATCACCACAAATGAAAACATCCATGTTAAGTTCATCATTGGTATTATAGAGTTTCCTTGCCGAAACATTATGGAACGCAGAAACCAGTTTCACTCCTTCAGGAAGCTTGCTTTTGATCTCCATTGCAGCAGAACCACAAGCGGGTGGCGAATATTTAAAGAACTCTGCTTTCTCCATTGGCACCACGATAGAAATAACGATCTGTTCTTTCAAATTTGGTTTGATGGACTCAATTGTGGATACTGCATGTTCATAGGGCACCGACAATACAATCACATCGGCGTCGTTTACTGCATCTTCATTCAGACATCCATACATGCTGCAGGTCTTGCCTGATGATTCTCTCAGGACCGTGCGATATTTATCGGCTGTCAGTTCGGCTTTTTCAAATTTTCGGGAACCGATTATGATGTCATGGTCCAAAGCCCACCTGAGGGCCAGACCCCCGCCAATGCTTCCGGTTCCGCCAAGAATTGCAATTTTCATATTACCATTGCTTTCAAAGCAGTTTTTTTGTATAAATGGTTTATGCATTGAATTAACATTGTTGTCCCTGAATGAGTTAAAGTTGGCATATGCTTATAATCGCCACAAATATAACGGCATGGTCGACAGTAATATTATCTATTATAACACTAAAAACCAGTCTGCCCAGCTAACCTTCCAGTATTCCCTCTACAATCAAACCTGTTTTCAGCGCATCTCCCTCACAAGCCTGGCAATCTCGTCGCCCACATCAGAAGTACCGCTCCTGCCACCCATATCCCTGGTCAGCACCTTAGCCTCCCTGATATCCCGCTCGATGGCAGCCACAATAGCATCAGCAGCCTGCCTTTCACCCATCTGCTCCACCATCATAGCCCCGGCCCAGATAGTGGCAATGGGGTTGGCCCGGTTCATACCCTTGTACTTGGGCGCGCTGCCATGGATAGGCTCGAACATGCTCGTACCTTCGGGATTGATATTGCCACCCGGGGCCAGTCCCAGTCCGCCCTGGACCATGGCGCCCAGGTCAGTGATGATATCCCCGAACATGTTGGGCGTTACGACCACATCAAAGAACTCGGGGTCCTTCACGAACCACATGGTAACAGCATCTACAAAATTGAAATCCGTGGCCACACCAGGATATCCGGCAGCAATGGACTCGAACTCCTCGCGCCAGAACCCGTAGATGTCAGAGAGCACATTGGCCTTATCTACTGAGGATACATGCTTCTTGCTCTTCACAGCC
>JAMJFV010000145.1 GCA_023544495.1 ANME-2 cluster archaeon | reverse complement strand
AAATGATATTATCTATCCCGACGAAATAAAAAATGTGGAGATATTATATGCTTGAAGCTGAATTATTAGAAAAAATTGTTTCAGACCTTGATTTCTTAAAAATAAAAATACTATCCCTCGTAGAAACCATAGAGGATATAGATAATGATCTGCATCATGTCAAGCCAGAGTATATCCGAAAGCTTGAATCAATAAAAAAAGAAGGGACAATTTCCAGTGCAGATTTTGAACAGAAATTTGGTGTCCGGCTTTGAAATACAATTACGAAGTCAGCAGGCAGCTTGAAAGGGAATTGGATAAACTCAGGCGAAAAAATAAAAATCAATTCGAGATGATTTTGAAAAAGATGAGCGAAATACTGGAAAATCCTCAACATTACAAACCGCTCCAGCATGATATGAAAGGATTGCGAAGAGTTCATATAGATAAATCTTTTGTGCTTGTATTCGAGATTGTTGAAAATGAAAACAAAGTGATTTTTCTGGATTTTGACCACCATGACAATATATATTAAATGATCACAGAAGCGTTATTCCTAAAGTCACATTCGGGGTAGCATATAAGCACAGGAGGCGAACGAAAGAATGAAGCAGAGCAAATTCCCAGAAGGATGGGATGAAGAGGGGGTACACAAAGTTCTGGCCCATTATGAAAAACAAACATAAAGAGGAAGACTTAGCCGAGGATGAGGCAGCCTATGAGGACAGAACCCAGACCACAATAGATGTCCCTGTTGAATTAGTTCCTGCTGTCCGGGAACATATCGTAAAGCATCAATCACAGCATCCTAAGACAACGGCAGATAACATCGGATAAAGGAGATATCATCAATGGACACTTCAGAACTTTTAGAACTCATCGAAAAGGGCGAAGATTCACAGACCCAGTTCAAAAAGCGATTTGAAAGCATAGACGCATTAGCGGCTGAGATATGTGCCTTCAGTAATTCAAATGGAGGAAATATCATAGTGGGAGTGTCCGATGATGGGGAGAACACCGGACTGAAAAAAGAAGATATCCGGAAATTAAATGAATGGGTATCCAGTACATGTTCTCAAAAGATGGACCCACAAGTCAACGTTACCACTCAGAACATAAAATATCAGGATAAAATTGTCATGGTTATCAGCGTACCCATGGGGTCGAATAAGTTCTACATGGCAAACGGCAAAGACATCTGGGTGAAAATAGAGGCAGATAAAAGAAGAGCAAAAAGGGAAGAGATACAGAGATTACTCCAATCCTCGAGGCACCTATATGCAGATGAAATGCCGGTTGAGAACACAAATTTAAGCGATATCAATATTGATCTGTTCAGGTCATTTTATGAGCGCAGGACACACGAAAAACTCGAAGACCTCGATATTCCACTTGAGAAACTAATGTCAAATCTGAAACTGATGGCAGATGATAAATTGACACTTGCGGGTCTTCTGGTATTTGGTAAAAAACCTGAAGAAAAAAGACCGCAGTTTGTGATAAAAGCAGTTCTGTTCCCGGGTAATTCACCTGCAGTGAGCGAATATAAAGACAGCCGGGACATCATCGGCAACATACCTAAAATATTTGAAGCCGGTAGGTCGTTTTTAATAAACTATCTTCGATGGGTACAGAAAGATCAACACTTCAACACAACAGGCATCCTTGAAATTCCGCAAATAGCCTTAGAAGAAGCTCTTATTAATGCAATAGTCCACCGCAATTATTTCATTTCCAGCAATATCCGGATATTTATTTTTGACAACCGCGTTGAAATAATAAATCCCGGAGTTCTGCCCAATACGGTCAATGTGGATTCTATAAAGATGGGAATCCACATCGAGCGTAACCCAATATTAGTTTCCCTGCTTAAAGACCTTGAAGGCATACCCTATCGAGGGATAGGAACAGGCATCCAGAGAATTCTTCATGAATGCAAAAACGCAGGGATAACTGTTGATTTCATTGAAGAGAAAGAGAACGAACAGTTCAAAGTCATATTCCATAGAAAATAAATCATCCATTTCCGATGAATTAACACTATGAGATAATTCTACAACACAGATATGAACCTCCCAGACCTCATCAAAACCGGAGAATCAGAAACCATCGAATTCAAAGAAAAATTCGATGAACGGACCATCGAATCAGCAGTAGCTTTTGCCAACACAAAGGGCGGCATGATCTTCATAGGCGTATCCGATAAAAACAATATCAAGGGCATAAAGATTGGAAAAGAGACACTCAACCAGTGGACAAATCAAATATCCCAGAGCACAGACACCCGCATAATCCCGGAACTGGAAGATATCAAGGTCGATGAAAAAACAGTCATAGCAGTGAAAATCAAAGAAAATCCAATAAAACCCATATCAACAAAAGGAAAATGCCTCAAAAGAGTTGACAGCAGCAATCGTGCAATGAGCGCACAGGAAGTTGCACAAATGCACCTCCATTCTACAGGAATGAGCTGGGACAAATATCCTGCAAAAGATGCAAAGCTTTCAGATATTGACATTGAAAAGGTCAAACGATATATCAAAAAAGCAAAGGAAACGGGCCGGAAAAAGATAGGGGACGATGAAGAACCAACGCCGGTTCTTGAAAAAATGAAGCTGATTACGCAGGGGCAGCCCACATGGGCAGCAATCCTTCTGTTTTCAAAAGAGACAAATAAATTCATTTCCCAGGCTGCGATACACTGTGGAAGGTTCAAAAAAGGGCATATTGTCATTGATGACAGGATGATCGTTGGCACCGTTTTTGAGCAGATAGACGAAGCCATGGACTTCATACGCAAGAACATCAAAGTCGAATTTGTGATGACAGGCAGGCCAGAACGGGAGCAAAAATGGGATTACCCATTAGAAGCCCTGCGAGAAGCCCTCATCAATGCCGTTTGTCATCGGGACTATACGATCTTCTCAGACATCGAAGTACGAATCTATGACGACAAACTCATAATCAGGAGTCCCGGGTTTTTACCCTATGGGATAACATTGGAAGAACTATACAAACCACATTCATCAACACTGCGAAACAAAGGACTGGCAGAAGTATTGTATGATACTGAACTGATTGAACGATGGGGCAGCGGCATAGAAAAAATACAACAACACTGTCTCGAAGCCGGACTTCCAGAACCAATATTTGAGGAATACCAGGGATTCCAGGTTGTGTTTAGAAAAGATGTCTATGATGATGAATATCTCCATAGCCTGAACCTGAATGAAAGGCAGATCAAAGCTGTGATGTATGTCAAGGAAAAAGGACAGATTACTAATAAAGAATACCAGGAAATTTGTAATACATCTAAAAGAACCGCTTCAAGAGATTTGTTAGATTTGGTATCATCTGGACTTTTCGACCAAATTGGAACTAAAGGGATGGGGACAGCCTATGTCTTAAAGGGCCATAATGGGGCCAATGGGGCCACAATAGGGTCATAATGGGGACAAAGATGCCAAAATTAACAATCCATTCATGAGATGAAAATATGCAAAATGTAGATAAAACCATCCAGAGCATCCTGAAAAAATTCGAAGTCAAAGATGACTACGAGAAAAGAAAGCTCGTATTTTGGTACGATAAGGATGGGACAGTTAAAGATGAGGAAGAACTTGAGCAGATAAAATCCTCTCTCTCTGAAAAAGACATAAATCTCCACATACTCAACAACAACTTCTTCGAAACCAAAAAGCTCCTGGAAAAAGACGATACAGAGTCGGATTATCTTATCTATTCACCTGAAGCAGAACGAGACGCACAATCCAACTGGCTACTTGACATTCAACTTTATTCATCAAGATTCGAGAACAGCACGATATCAGATATCAAAAGTGAACTCGGCATCGAAGGTTACGACCTCGATAAATTGTTAGAAGACCATGAAAAGTTCTTTGCAAATAAAGACCGTGTTTTAGCTTTCAAGCGGCATTACCGCAATGATTGGAAAGAGGATAAATTTGTATTGGGAATGCTGGCAGCACTTTCAAGGTCTTCTACAATTGATCAAAAAGAAATAGTCAGGAATCTACTAATGGGTTCCCTGGAAGAAGAAAATAACACGATATGGGGTGAATTCAATAGATTCGGGCTTGTGGATAGATTCTGGGATATTGTAAGGGGGCGTTTCGGGTATTCATCAGAACATCCGACCCTGAAGAAACTATTCCTTAGCTTCATAATAACCCACATAGACAGGAATGCAAGTGTCGTTTTGAAATCCTATGAACAATATATCAACAGACAGAGCAACGAATGTGAGATATTCATAAGAGGATGGATGGACCATTCACGACACTCTCAAATATTTGATAATTATTGCCACCAATTACTCTCAGAAGATGAGCATAAACTCGAAAATAGTCTTACCTTACTGTTGAATAAACACCAGGTTGAAGATTACCTTGAAGCTGAATCCGTTGATGTCATCGATAAGAACATCATCCGTACCATTGTCAAAAAAATTAATGACGGCAACGACAATTTCGAAAAATATATTGAATGGATCGAAAAACGGAAAACAAAGCACTGGTATCAGGTATACGAGAACATTTACTGTGCCATTGAAAATGCCATACATTTGCACCAGTTCTCAAAAGATATTGAGCAGGAAGGTATCAATGAGCAGAGCCTGAATGAACTCTTTAAGGGGTATACAAAACGCCATTATCATATTGATTATTATTACCGAAAATTCTATTTTCACTATGATAAGGATATTGAAAAGGAGATACTCAAGAAAGATATCAAAGATAAAGTTGAAAATCTATATAACCAGCTGTTGAACAGACTTCTCACCAAATGGAGCGAACTGATAACTTCAGAGCTTGAGGATACCTGGAATATAGAACTCATTACCAATCAGAACAAGTTCTATGACATATATGTTGACAACATTATCAGAAAGAATGATAGAGATAAAGTGGCTGTCATCATCTCTGACGGATTGCGCTATGAAAATGCAGTTGAATTAAAAGAAGTGCTCAACAACAGCACAAAAGGCATGTTGGAACTAAAAGCCATGGCAAGCTCACTTCCATCATACACAAAACTTGGAATGGCAAGCCTTCTGCCGAACAACAGATTCGAGTACAGGAACAATCATATCTTCGTAGATGGGATTGACTC
>JAMJFV010000144.1 GCA_023544495.1 ANME-2 cluster archaeon | reverse complement strand
GGTACAAAGAACGTATGTGATATCTTCGGGTCATTAAAAGCCGTTTTCAAGAGGTAATAGGTACTTTCCAGATTCTCGCTCTGCTTGACGATGACCCGTTGGACACCGTCAACCTTGATCCTTGATTCCAATATTGGCAGCACTGATTCGTCTTCAGCTCCGTCCGAGACCAGGATGATACTTCGTGCATTATACGTTTGTATTATCTCATCCATCTGGTCAGCTATCTTCATATCTGAGATCAGGCCTACATCACGGTCGCCCGCAATTGAGATAATCTCAACATCAAGTTCTTCTTCCTTTAGCTGGTCATACAACTTAACACCCGCAAAAATGGTGTTGGTATCTGAATCTTCGGGGTCGCAAATGCCAAGTTTAGCAGCCACGTTAAGGTTTTTCACCCTGCCGATTACCGGGCTCTTTTCCCCGGTTTTGAACCCGATATCATCATCCCTGTCAATGCAGATAATGAGTTTATCCATATAGTTACTGCCCTCATCATGATATTATTAAAGGAGATATAAAAGGGTTCTGCAAAACCGAAATCGAGAGGTTAATCGTATTTGATCCTGAACGGTCCGGTTTCTCCTGCTGGCTCTTCCCGGTTCTCCTCCACATCCGTAACATTAGCATGTGGCGGGCCTGTCCGGCACCAATGCACCATTTCATTCACCTGTTCAGGAGCACCTTCGAATACTGCTTCCACGTTACCATCCTTACGGTTCCTGACCCATCCCTTCAATCCCAGTTCCACTGCCTTGTGCATCGTATGGTGCCTGAAATAGACACCCTGTACCCTTCCTGTGATCAAAACACGGATTCTGGTTATTATCATGGTAAATCCTTTTATATACGAATATGTATTGATATAAATAGCCTATTATTAATAATTAATAAACCCGGATCATGACGAAAGAAAAATTGATAAACCAGGCCATAGTCATCTTAAAAAAGAGCGGCCATAGCATCTCTGAGCGCTGTAATATCAGGCCACGGAGTTTTGATATCGCAGCGGGGAATGATGATGTGCTGCTGCTTATAAAGGTACTGTCCAACGTCGACGGCCTGAAAGAAGATACTGCACAGGAGATGCTGCAGCTGTCAGAATACCTTGATGGAACTCCTTTAGTTATCGGTGAGAAGAGCAGGGACCATCCATTGGAATCAGGTGTGGTCTATTACAGGTACGGTATACCTGCCATTAACATTGACACGCTTTATGATTATTTCGTGGAAGAAGTACCTCCCGTAGTATATGCCGCACCGGGAGGGCTCTATGTGAATGTTGACGGTCACGTATTGCATGAGATACGTCTATATTCAAATCTCTCTATCGGTGCCCTGGCTTCGGAACTGGGGGTGTCCAGGCGGTCCATCAGCAAATACGAGGAAGATGGTATGGACATGTCAGTTGATATGGTGATACGTCTCGAAGAAATGTTCAATCAGGCCATAGCTCTTGCAATCGATTTTCTCAATGTAGACAACAAAGTGCTCAAAAATAGGGCAAATCCGGTGGAAACAGAACCTGGTTTAAGTATTAAATCTATTTTATCGAGTCTGGATGTTGATGTTATGCCCGTGTCACAGGCTCCCTTCAATGCAGTCTCATTTGAGCACACCAGCAGCAGTAAAAATAAGAACGTGCCCATTATCCTCACGGGATTTAGTGATTATACGGGTGCGATGGTAAAGAGGGCAAAATTAATGAGCAGTATCTCGGAAGTTACAAAAGCTCAATCAATGTTCATTGTAAACGGTCAGTGCAAGTCAGAATGTGTGGACAATACCGTACTTTTGAAAAAGTCAGATATTGAAGAAATGGAAGACTTCAGGGATCTTATTTCATGCTTATATGAAAAGGTCGGTAATGTCAAGAAGTGTGCATAACCATATAGAAAAAAATTTATAGTGCCTGTTGTGTAACACTTCAGTTGTGTGGAGTGAAAAAAAAATGGAATCTTTTGCAGTGATAAGAGCCGATAGTGCTACCAAAGTAAATACTGCCTTGCTGGATCTGAGAAGATATGGCAGGATGGTGTTCTCAGACGTACCGAAATACATAACCGCTGATTATGCAGATGAAATACTCACCGAAGTGCTCAGTACTCAATTAAGGAACAAATGCCATTCAGCCGCCGTTGTTCCTCTTAAAACCATTCCAAGTGTGGCCATTGGAAAGCTATCCAGGATACATCCACCGGCACACATTATCATAATCAGTCCCAAGTACGATGTTTTTGAAGAGCTCAAGTCTGAGATTTCCAGTTTCCCAAAGTTTGAGGTCCATAAACCTGTGCCGTTGGAAGAGAGTGAACAACCTGTCCAGGAAGTTATAGTATAGGGACACACCTGAAAACTAATGCGAGCGCAGCATGTGGTCGGCCAGTACCAGGGCCATCATTGCTTCAGCCACAGGTACGATCCTTGGCGGGATCGTGGGGTCGTGCCGCCCTTCTATGATTATTTCGGTTCCTGACATATCGGACATATCTACAGTAATCTGTGGCCTGCCAATGGAAGGCGTGGGTTTGACCGCAATCCTGCAGACAATTGTCTCTCCGCTGGAAATACCGCCCAGGATGCCTCCGGCGTTGTTGGTGGAACATACCACCCTGCCATCCTGCACCTCGAATGGGTCGTTCATCTGGCTACCGGTCATGGCAGCGGCCGCAAAACCTGAACCGATCTCTACACCTTTAACAGCGCCAATCCCCATCAGGGCCCCTGCCAGGTCAGCGTCCAGTTTATCGAACACAGGTTGGCCCAGTCCGGGCGGTACCCCGAGTGCCAGTATCTCAACGATCCCGCCAACGCTGTCCTTTGCTTCCCTGGCCTGTTTCACCCGTTCGAGCATGAGTCCGGCAGCTTTGGGATCGGCACAGCGTACCGGATTTGATTCTATATTAGCTTTGATATCATCCACTGGCACAGGTGAACTCCTGATACCGCCCAGTTCGACCACATGGGCCAGTATTTCGATGCCATAGCGGGCCAGTATTTTCTTCGCAACGGCACCGCCGGCCACCCTGCCAATGGTCTCCCTGGCAGATGAGCGACCACCCCCCCGGTGATCACGGATGCCGTATTTCATCTGGTAGGTATAATCTGCATGACCGGGTCGTGGCGTGTTCTTAATACGGTCATATGTGCTTGAGTCAGCGTCCCTGTTCCTGACCAGCATGGCAAGGGGCGTGCCTGTGGTCTTGCCTTCGAAAACTCCTGATAGTATTTCGACCTTATCCTCTTCCCTGCGGGGTGTGGCAACTTCACTTTGGCCCGGTCTTCGACGGTCAAGTTCCGGCTGGATGTCAGCTTCTGACAGTTCCATTCCGGGAGGGCAGCCGTCAATGACCACGCCAATGGCCGGACCGTGGCTCTCGCCCCAGGTTGTTATCGAAAATGCTTTTCCGAAGGTGTTGCCCATCATGGTATTCAGATATGGTGTTTATATATATAAACGTAGATGAACCGATATTGAGATAATTAATCGGTACAGGTTCCTTTTGGAATAAAATTTGTAATAGATTAGCATATACCCTTCTGAGGAGTCGAAATAAATATGAGAAGCAGGATAGTAAAAATTGAAGATGACATAAAAGGAACTATCGAAATACTGAAAGGTTTCGATAGCATAAACAGTATTATTCTCTTCGGCTCAAGGGCAAGAGGTGTTCAGGGAGTAGGACATAGACCTCATATTAATTGTGAGTCATACTCTATTGAGAACCAGTGGCGCCGGCCGCTTCACCAATTTTTAAGAAGATCCTCCATGGTATCCCTCCGACCCTAAGTAAGGTTCCTGTAACTGTATTCAGTTTCCTTTGCAATGGTCTTCCAGTTATACTTGGTCCTGACCAGTTCATTACCGTTCAAACCCATTTTTCTACATGATGAATCCAGACCCCCCAGGGAATAATTAATGCCCCATGCAATTGAATCCGGAGTCTTATAGCTCACAATCCCATTAGTAAAATTATCTACGAGATGAACAGCATTCGTGGCAATAACAGGTTTACAGGCATCCCACGATTCAAGGACCACTATCCCGAATGGTTCGTTCCGGCTGGGTACACAGGTCATGGTGCAGGCATTCATCCAGTTGGAAAGAGTCTCATCAGGTGCATAGCCAAGGAAATGACACGAATCATGGACACCCAGGGCACGGGCCATATATTCGCAATGCATTCTCATATCACCTTCGCCTATGAATACGAACTGTGCGTTCCAATACTGTTTGAGCACCTTAGGCACAGCCTCGACCAGCATATCAGCTCCTTTCTGGTAACTCATACGTCCGGTAAAAAGCACCACAGGAGCAAAAGGATGGATACCATGTTGTTCTTTTATCTTTCCGGCATCGACCTCCTTTTTGATCTTCCCCGGAAAGATACCGTTGGGGATAACGGATATTTTATAATCCGGTATATTATAAATATCCTGGACCTCCTGTTTGAACTGGGGAGTGGTAATTATGAGATTTGATGCTTCATATCCTCCCAGCCATTCCCTGTGCGATATTTCATGTGATTCCCATGATGAACTGAACTTATTGCCACACCTGCCCCACTCTGTGCTGTGAAAGGTCATGGTAAAGGGATGGCCATATCGCTGTTTGATGCGATTGAGTGCATTAACCGGGTGCCAGTCGTGGCCGTGTATTATGTCAAAATCCCCGAAGGTCTTTTTAACCTCCCCGAACTTCTCGTACATGCCATCGCACATTGTGTCCATCTGGTTTACAATACTGCCTGATGTGTCATGGTCGCATCGCTGGTAATGTACACCGTTTATTTCATCATATTCAGTGCAACTACCCTGCCGTGTAAAAATATGTACTTCATGCCCTCTCCTGGACAGAGATTCAGCAATCTCAGTAACATGCGGAGATATACCTCCTACTTTAATAGAGTAGAGACTCTCCCAGGAGAACATTCCAATTCTCAATGATTCCATTTATTCACTCCCGCTAACCACCCTTAGCCCCCCGAAAAGGAATAGTCACTATTATTATAATGTCAGATTGAACAATAAGGCTTTTGCTCACTCAATCCCAACAATGTTTTTCAGGTCTGCAGCTGCCTGTTCCGGGTCATCGTATTGATAAATATACCG
>JAMJFV010000143.1 GCA_023544495.1 ANME-2 cluster archaeon | reverse complement strand
GTATTCTTTGGACAGGTATACTATACCGTATCGTTCAATCTTTCAGGCAGTTCAGTGCCAGTGACACCGGTAAAAAGTGGAGGTTATATCATTAATTCCGTTGTTTCTCCTGACAAAAGCCCGGGCGGAGGCGGTGGAGGCGGTGGAGGCGGTGGTGGCTCCTCGGGAGAAGACTTCTACAATATAGTATGTTCAGAAACTGACCGCCAAAGTGTGCAAAAAAATGCATCTGTCAGCTTCAGCTTTAATCTTGATTGCAGTATTGTAAAATACATCAATTTCACGTCTCTTGTCAGTGCAGGAGAGATTGCTTCAAAGGTCGAGGTATTAAACAGCACTTCCTCACTGGTAAATGCAAATCCGCCCGGATTAGTATTTAAGAATGTTAATATCTGGCTTGGGAACTATGGATGGGCCATACCAAAGAATATTGACAATGTAACAGTCGTTTTTGTTATTGACAGGACATGGATAGCTGATAATTATATTGATATATCCACCATTGCCCTGTATCGTTATGTTGACGGGGTCTGGTATAAACTTGATACTAAATATGTAAAAGATGATACTACTTATTATTATTTTGCAGCAAAAACACCTGGTTTTTCACCGTTTGCGATATCAAGTGCTGGATTATGGTTTGAAATGATGCCATTACCCACGTTTACCGCTATTCCCACACCAGTAATTGAACAAAAAGAAACGCCTGTATCAAATGAAACGACCTTACCGGTAGAAAACAAAAAGCCATGCTGGTTATTGCTTCTGGTACAGGCGATCATTTACCTGGCACTATTTGTTTATCTGTGGAGAAAGGAATTGCGTGAATGGATCAGTTAGATCACGCAAATTGGCAATTGAACATTATTTCACATCTTCAATTCCGATAAGTCCCACACCTGCCCTGTTAAGTATGTGTATGGCATTGCTGATATCATCCACCCTTATTATCAATAATGCCTTCTCGGTTGTAGTTGCAAAAGCATAGGCATAGTCCACATTGATATTATTGGCACCAAGCACGCTTGCTATTTCATGCAGTCCGCCGGGTGAATCGCTCATCTCCACGCCAAGCACTTCAGTTTCGGAGACCGTGAACCCGGCATCATGCAGCACGTCGTGAGCTCTGTCAGGCTTATCCACAACCATGCGCAACACTCCGAAATCCCCTGCCTCTGCAATGGTAAATGCCCTGATATTGATATCTGCAGATTTCAGCTGCCCGGTGATCTCCTCCAGCCTGCCTGGTTTATTCTCAGCAAATATGGATATCTGTTTTATTAATTTATTTTCCATTTCATACACCCCATATCATATCTTTCTTTTATCAATTACTCTTTGCGCCTTGCCCATGGACCGCGGAATGGTCCCCGGTTCCACAAGTTCGACCTTTCCTGTGATGTTCAGTACCGTATGAAGTGCCTTGCCTACCTTTTTCTCAAGCTTCATCAGGTCAGATATCTTATCACTGAACACATCCCCGGTCACCTCGACCTGGACCGTAAGCTTATCAAGTTCCCCTTCACGTTCAACAATGAGCTGGTAATGTTCGGCAACTTCGGGTATCTCCATCAATACTGCTTCTACCTGTCCCGGGAACACGTTGATACCTCTTACGATGATCATATCGTCGGTCCTGCCCAAAATGCGCATGATGCGCGGGTGTGTCCTGCCGCATTTACAGGGTTCGTTTTTGATTATCGTGAGATCACCGAGACGGTACCGGATCAGCGGCAGTGCTTCCTTTACCAGCGTGGTCACGACCAGCTCCCCCCTTTCACCGTCAGGTAGCTGTTCCCCGGTCTTCGGGTCGACTACCTCAATAAGGAACTGGTCTGCCCAGATATGGATACCATCCTGGTATGTACATTCGGTGAACAGGGGACCGCTTATCTCGGAAGTCCCGAAAATATCGTACGCCTTGATCCCGGTCTGCTCTTCTATCCTTCGCCGCATCTCTTCAGACCAGGGCTCAGCCCCGAATATCCCGCAATGCAACTGTGTATCTTTTGCTAAACTGATACCCATGTTCTTAGCGACCTCGTTAATATGAAGGAAATATGACGGTGTGCAGGCAATAGCGGTGGAGCCCAGGTCCTGCATCAGTTCTATCTGCCTCTCCGTATTTCCGGAACTGGTTGGAATGGCACATGCTCCGACCATTTCCGTACCGTAATGCAATCCCAGCCCACCCGTGAACAGGCCATACCCGTAACCCACCTGGACCACATCCCCCCGGCCCACACCGATAGAGGTCAGGCCACGGGCAAGGGAGGTACTCCATTCTTTTATGTCATTTTGCGTATATCCCACAACAGTAGGTTTACCCGTGGTACCGCTGGATGCATGGTAGCGGACAACCTGGCTTTGAGGGACACAGAACATACCGGTAGGATACGTATCCCTAAGGTCCTGTTTGACAGTGAAGGGAAGTTTTTTCACGTCTTCAGGGGATCGTATATCACCAGGCGAGATCCCTGCTTCGTCGAACCGTTTCCTGTAAAAAGGAGAATGGTCGTACACATATCGGACCAATTGCTTCAGTCTGTCTTCCTGGACCTTTTTCAGTTCATCAACCGGCATTCGCTCAATAAGTGGGTCCCAATATTCTGGCATGGTAATCCCTGAATACTCATCTCTAAAAAGATATAAAATGTTTGGTCTAAAGTGATAGAAGATACTCAATACTCTCCTGACCCGCCTCGAAAGTCCTGGATTCCAGCACGAACCTGACATCAAGGTTTGCCAGTTTCCCGGTCACTGCGGCCCAGTCAACAGAACCTTTACCCAGAGGCAGGTGTTCGTCCCTGCGTCTATTATTATCATGAAGATGTACGTGTACTATTTCAGCCTGACATTTTTCCAGGAATGAGGTAACGGCCCCATTGGTGTGGGCATGCCCCACATCAAAGGTCAATCCCAGGTTATCCCGGTCAACCGATTCTATCATACCCAGCATTTCCTCGGCATGCTTGCCAAAGATGAATTCCATGTTGACCATATTCTCCACACCGACAATCATGTCGAACCGGGCCGCATGGTCGCATAATTGCCGGAGTCCCTGGATGTTACGCTGCCATGCAAGGTCGGGCAGCTGCATACCCAGCGGGGAAAGATGGCCCGGATGTACCACAGCCAGGTTTGCGTAAGGCGACATGAGCTGTATCCATTGCTTCATCTGGTGCAGGGTCTCGTTCCAGATAGGTTCATTGAGACTGGCAAGGTTCAGATCAGAGAAGGGAAGATGGATGGTAAGGTCCAGGTCAGTGGTCTCAAGAACCGATGCTATCGCTTTAATGTTCAATTCACCAGGTCCCTGGCACCTGTCACAGACCAGTTCCCAGCCAGAAAATCCCATGTCTACGAGCGTATTGACAAATTCAGACAGGTCACCCGCCGGTGGAGGGTATGAAAAACTGAGATGTCCGGGGTGAATTCCAATACTCATAACAACTGAACGTTAGCGGATTTTACTGGTCATATCGAATCAACGGGATATCAGCGTTCCGCTGTGCCGCCCTGCAGCAGCCTCAATAATATTGTCAGGTTCCCTTCCATCAATAACAATGGTCCTGATACCGCACCGCTGGATTATCTTGGCTGCCAGGGGATCAAGAGGTGAATTGGAACCTGCGACCATATCGATCTTCATCACCACATCCACAAGCTGGGCCGGTGTCATAGTATCGAATTTTGTCGCATCTTTATTGGTTTTCGGGTCTGCCGAATATACTCCGTCCACTGATGTGGCATTGATAAGCAGGTCCGCATCCACGTACTCAGCAAGGACGGCTGAGACCGCATCAGTGGTCTGGCCCGGTATCAATCCTCCCATCACCACGATCTTACCTGTAAGGGCCGCCTTTGCAGCTTCAGGGTAACTGGTAGCTGGTTCGATGTACGCGCGACCGCCCAGCGCTGAGATCAGGAGCCTCGCATTGATGCGGGTAATGTCAATGCCGATAATGTCGCATTCAACATGGTTGGCACCCAGCACCCTGGCAGTGTTGATGTATTCCCTGGCAACCCTGCCGCCTCCAACTATCACATACATAGTATGGTCCTTTGCAAGCTGTTCGATGCTGTTGGCATACTTTTGAATTCTTTCAGGGTCGAGGTCGCTTGTCAACACTGACCCTCCTATTGAAACTACGATTATCATCGATATTACCTGTCCTTTTTTCACGGGAACTTAATAAGTCAGATGGTGTATTCAATATAATTTACTTTTTACCTTATCGTAAAAACCATCGTCCTTGATACGTACGAAACGTGCCGGGTTAGCTGCCTTTTCGATCATTATGATATCGTTGGAAGAAATACCCTGTGAATACTGACCGTCCACTACGACCACTGCTTCTTTGTCCGGCAAGAGCAGTTCCACTTTTATTCTACTCTCGCCTGGTATGGCCCATGGACGTGAAGACAGTTTGAACGGAGCAAGAGGCACCACAACTGTGGCATCTACCCTTGGGTCTACAATAGGACCCCCCGCGCTCATGGCATAGGCAGTGGAACCGGTGGGCGTGGCAATTACCAGTCCGTCTGCTCTTATTTCTTCCAGTTTACGCTCGTCTACCCAGACCTTGTAAGCAAGTATCTTGGCAGGGTGGGCAGTGATAATGACGACTTCATTGGTAGCAGGTGGAAGTTTTACATCATTGATCCGTACATCCAGGCGAAACCTCTCGTCGAACTGGAATCCGGGAATGATGGAATCAATGGTCTGCAATGCTTTTTCGGCATCTACATCCACAAGAAAACCCACAGTACCCATATTGATCCCCACAACGGGCAGTGGGTCATCCATGTGCTGTATGGCCCTGAGTACCGTACCGTCCCCACCCACGGCAATAATTAACTCCACGCCATGCTGACGCATCTGGCCCACCGGTAAACCTTCCATGCCAAGTTCAACGGCTGTACCCGGATCCACAACAACGTCAACCTTTTTGCGAATATGCTCAATGATCTCCCCTGCAATACCCACAGCGCCGGGCTTATCACAGCGGGAGACCACTCCTACCATTTTTATCATTGATTTCCCCTTCGGTCCTTCTCTTTTTAAGATAATAAAAGTATTATAATCAGTTACTGTATTATAACCCTATTGTTTT
>JAMJFV010000142.1 GCA_023544495.1 ANME-2 cluster archaeon | reverse complement strand
ATTGATTTTGCACTTGAGTGCGAGGTAGATTCCATACACCTGGTGGTACCGGTATCAGACCTGCATATCCGGTCCAAACTCAAAAAGGATCGGGAAACGGTAACCCGGATGGCCGTAGAAACTACGCAGTATGCCAGGGACCATGGTCTTATCGTGGAACTCAGCGGAGAGGATGCCTCCCGTGCTGATATGGGCTTCCTGAAGTCCCTATACAGTGCCGGGATAGACGCAGGAGCAAACAGGATAACCTTTTGTGATACTGTAGGCTTGCTGGTACCTGAGAAAGCCTTTGAAGTATTCAGAGAGTTGTCAATTCTGGGCAGACCGGTCTCTGTCCATTGTCACAATGATTTCGGGCTGGCAACAGCGAACACGCTGGCAGCGCTTCGCGGTGGAGCTTCACAGGCTCACGTTACCATAAACGGTATTGGTGAGAGGGCCGGTAACACTTCACTTGAAGAGGTGGTCATGGGGCTGGAGACCATATACGGCTACCATACCCGCATCAATTTGAAAGAACTCTATACCACTTCCAGGCTTGTGAGCAGGTCCACAGGTATCATGGTTGCTCCAAACAAAGCTATCGTGGGCGGAAATGCCTTCACACATGAGGCAGGTATCCATGTCCACGGCCTGCTGGCAGATACGTCCACATATGAACCAATAAAACCGGAAGATATTGGCCGGGAACGCAAGATCGTGCTGGGTAAACATGCCGGAAGAAGCTCTGTTGAACTGGCATTGAAGGAACTGGGACTGAAAGTCAATTCTAAACAGCTGGATGAGATCGTCATACGGATAAAAGAGCTCGGAGATAAGGGTAAACATGTTACTGATGCCGATCTGGAAACCATAACAGAAACTGTGCTCAACATCATTCATGAAGCAAAGGTAAAACTGGAAGAATTTACCGTGGTTTCAGGCAATACTGTCACTCCGACAGCTTCAATAAGGCTGAAGGTCAACGGGATTGAAGTGATTGAGGCTGGTGTGGGCGACGGTCCTGTAGATGCAGCTATTTCAGCTTTACGCAAAGGTATAGCAGGAGTGGCAGATATCAGGCTGGATGAATATCATGTTGATTCGATCACCGGAGGTACTGATGCCCTGGTCGAGGTCAGGGTGAAACTCAGCCGTGAGGGTAAGGTAATTACTGCACGGGGTGCCAGGACAGATATCATTATGGCTTCGGTTGAAGCTGTACTGGAAGGTATAAACAGATTGATAAAATAACGTATGATAAAAACATTAATGTAGTAAAACCACTACCTCAATACACCTTATGTTGGCCTTATTATTCTGGCTGCATTGCCATACTGATGTAAAAGAACAATGATTGGAGGAAAATATAGATGGGGAAAACAACGAGGATGACCGGGGCAAAAGCCCTTATCGAATCTCTGTACGCCGAAAAAGTTGACGTTATATTCGGTTACCCTGGTGGTGTACTGCTACCTATCTATGATGAATTATTCGATGCAGACATAAACCATATACTTGTCAGGCATGAACAGGCAGCAGCCCATGCTGCAGACGGGTATGCCCGTGCCACAGGCAAGGTGGGTGTATGCCTTGCAACCTCGGGACCTGGTGCCACAAACCTGGTTACTGGAATTGCCACTGCTTATATGGACTCGATACCAATAGTTGCTATCACAGGACAGGTACCACGTTCTATGATCGGGAATGATGCCTTCCAGGAGGCTGATATTACCGGAATTACCCTTCCAATTACCAAGCATAACTATCTGGTGACCGATGTTAACGACCTGCCGCGTATCATAAAAGAGGCTTTTCACATTGCCTCAACAGGCAGACCCGGTCCGGTCCTTATCGATATCCCCAAGGACATTACCACTGATGAACTGGATTTCGAGTATCCTGAATCGGTTGACCTCAGGGGATACAAACCCACCAGGATCGGGCATAAAAAGCAAATTAAAAGGGCAGCAGAAGTTATTTCAAAAGCCAGGCAACCCGTACTCTATGTTGGTGGCGGGATAATTGCAGCCGAAGCCACGAAAGAACTGCTGGAACTGGCCCAGACCATTCAAGCACCCGTGACAACGACTCTCATGGGCAAAGGCGCATTTCCGGATGACAATCCATTGAGCATCGGGATGCCAGGCATGCATGGCACAAAGTATGCCAATTATGCCATCCAGGAATCCGATGTACTGATAGCTGTTGGTGTCAGGTTCGATGACAGGGTTACGGGCAAGATAGAATCGTTTGCTCCCAATGCTCAGGTAATTCATGTAGACATTGACCCGGCAGAAATAGGGAAGAATGTGCGGGTGGATATCCCGATCGTTGGGAATGCGAAATCAGTGCTGAAGATGCTTTCGGAAGCTATCAGCGAAGAACTGAACGGTAAGACGAACACTGCAGCATGGGTCGAGAAGGTAGAAAAATGGAAGATACAATATCCGCTGTATTATCATAAAGATGACACATTGAAGCCACAGTACATCATGGAGATGATAAATCAGTTGTACCCGGATAGCATTATAGTTACCGAGGTGGGACAGAACCAGATGTGGGCGGCACAATATTTTAAGTATAATATGCCAAGGACCTTCATTTCTTCCGGAGGTTTAGGGACCATGGGTTATGGTTTCCCGGCCTCCATGGGTGTCAAGATGGGACGGCCGGATAAGGTCGTATTTGACATTTCCGGCGATGGTTCGTTCCAGATGAACAGCCAGGAACTTGCCACAGTAGTACAGAACGACATTCCGGTCATCGTTGCCATTTTCAATAATGGCTTCCTGGGAATGGTCCGGCAGTGGCAGGAGCTGTTCTTTGACCGGAGATATTCTTTTACCTGCATTGATAATAGTGTTGATTTTGTCAAATTGGCGGAAGCTTATGGTGCGCTGGGTCTGAGAGTTACGAAACCTGAAGAGGTTGAACCTGCATTAAAGGAAGCCGTTGAATCTGGTCGGCCGACTGTAATAGACTTTGTTGTTGAGCGGGAAGAGAATGTGTACCCTATGGTCCCTGCAGGAGCGGCAATTAATGAAATACTTGACCTGGAGGTTAAGTCATGAAACATACACTGGCTGTGCTGGTGGAAAATAAACCGGGTGTGCTGGCAAGGGTATCCGGACTGTTCAGCCGCAGGGGATTCAATATTGAAAGCCTGGCAGTAGGGATTACAGATAATCCTGAGATATCAAGGATGACCATTGTAGTGTCAGGTGACGACCGTGTACTTGACCAGGTTACCAAGCAGTTGAACAAGCTGATTGATGTGATAAAGGTCAGTGACCTCGATCCTGACGAGGCGATAGATCGTGAGCTTGCCATGTTCAAGGTTAAGGTGGATAAAGGCAATCGTTCAGAGATCATACAGATCGTGGATGTTTTCAGGGCGCAGATAGTTGATGTTGGCGTTAAGACCCTGATAGTTGCTGTAACCGGAACTGGTGATAAGATCGATGCTATCGAGAAGCTTTTGCGCAATTTTGGTATCGTGGAAGTGGTGCGGACAGGTAAGATATCTATGAATCGCGGTGTAAAGATTGTGAAATTGGAACGTTAACATAATGATATAATTATCGTAGAATTAATATAAATTCAAGTACAGGAGAGATAATAAATGGTAAAGATGTATTATGATTCGGATGCCGACCTTGGTGTACTGAAAGGTAAGACCATAGCAGTAATAGGATATGGAAGCCAGGGTCATGCCCAGGCACAGAACTTGCATGATTCAGGCCTTAATGTAGTGGTAGGGCTCAGGGAAGGCAGCCGTTCATGGGCGAAGGCCCAGGCTGACGGACTGGATGTAAAAACAGTGACAGAAGCAACAGCATCGGCTGATATTGTCCAGATGCTTGTGCCTGACGAGATAGCATCAGCTATATATGCAAATGATGTTGCTCCTAATCTTGAATCCGGGAATGCACTGTCTTTTTCCCACGGATTCAATATCCATTACAACCAGATCGTCCCGCCTGCTGACATAGATGTTTTCATGGTTGCTCCAAAGAGTCCCGGACATCTTGTCAGGCGGACATATGTTGAAGGTAATGGCGTGCCAGGCCTGCTTGCAGTATACCAGGATGCCACCGGTACGGCCAGGCAGATAGGACTGGCCTATGCAAGGGGTATTGGATGCACCAGGGCCGGTGTGATCGAGACTACGTTTTTGGAGGAGACTGAGACCGACCTGTTTGGTGAGCAGGTGGACCTGTGCGGTGGTACGGTCAGCATGATAAAGGCTTCGTTCGAAACTCTTGTAGATGCCGGTTACCAGCCCGAGATAGCCTACTTCGAGACTTTGCATGAATTGAAGCTTATTGTTGACCTGATCCATGAAGGTGGACTTGCCAGGATGTGGGATTCAGTGTCAAATACTGCTGAATACGGCGGTATGACCGTTGGTCCGCAGATCATAAATGAAGAGTCAAGGATTGCTATGGAAGAAGCCCTGTATCGGATCCAGAGTGGCGAGTTTGCCAGGGAGTTCGTACTTGAGGGTAAAGCAAACAGCCCGGTGCTCAAGGCCATGGAGCGCATGGAGCACGAGCATCCTATTGAAGTGGTAGGCAGGAAATTAAGAGAAATGATGCCCTGGCTCAATCCTGATAAGGATTGAGCTCATATTTTTTCTATTTTTCCAGTATTGGGAAAATATTGATTGGAATAATTTCGATACGTTTATATATTAGTAAACCTTTACATAATCAAGTCATCACAATAATGATGATGGTCCTGAATTAAATAATTTATGGAGAGAATACTACATGAAAAAAAATAGTAACGATAAGAAAAAGGAAGAAGAAAAAGCAGCACAGGAAATCTTTGAGAACACTAAGATGTTTGCTTATTAAATTATTTTCTAATGGAAATGGAAATTTGGCAAAATATTAGAATGCGGAGAACATTTCGTATTATTGAACAGAGTTTCACACCATTCTCAATTTTTGCCCCAATTCCTTTTTTTTGTTTTACCCTTTTTTTTATTTCTACCAAATTCTCTGATTTATCTATTGCCAAGATGTACATATTATTGTTAGGAATTCTAATATCATTATTATCCAGTGGAGCAACTTGTTTTTGGAATCATACGAATGATTTAAAAGAAGATGCTAAGAATAATAAAAAAA
>JAMJFV010000141.1 GCA_023544495.1 ANME-2 cluster archaeon | reverse complement strand
GAATGTTGCCGCTCCGCATCTCGTACAGGCCCTGGTATCGATCTCCACCTCAAAGGTACCCACGTTTTCCTTGAATGATTTTGAATAGCTCTTTGCTTCTATCATGGAACGTTTACGCCCCCCTGCATCACCAACAGGAAACAACACGTTGGGAGCGGGTTTCATTTCGCGCTTATCCGATTTTTCAGGACGTCCCATCCGGGAACCGATACGGTACGGCGCACGCTTCCTGATCGTGAGTCCGCCAAGGTAGTTGACCATGTCCATTGGTTCAGGCTTCTCATCTGCGGAAGTATTCCTGACACGATGCAGGGATCCGTCAAGACCAAGGCACCGGACCAGCGGTCCTGGCTGGTCGATATGGACCCTGTTATTGTGTACCCGGTGCTGGACCAGCAGCATTTCCAGTATGTGTTTGATAGTGTTATTGACGGGAAGTACCAGTTCTCCGTTCTCATATGTTGCATTGTGTTCCACGTAGGTTGAGAGTGCAAGAATGTCCTGCGAGGTGACATCATGCCACAGGTAAGTGTATTGGGGATGAAGCGGAACCTGGAATGTATCAGATAGCTCCAGTGCCATAGCACCGGAAGGCAAATTGAGTTGTGATCCTTCATACGGTATCTCATTCCCCATATTAGCAGCCGCCGTTTCCAGTTCCTGTACCCACCATTCAAAACAGTATGATGAAGGAATCAGCAGGTGATTGTTCTCAAGGAAATCTCCGTAGTTTATCAGCAACTCGCCGATATCCAGTATCTGGGATACGGAACTCCTGACCTGGCGAGCCTGTTCCATGGAATCCACCCTGAGTACGTTACCGTTGAACAGCCGTACCGTTGGACCTTCAAGACTGTCCACGGGTGCTATTCCCAGTGCCTTGCCCGGCCGTTCCACTTTCACCTGCGTACCTGGAGCCAGGAAATCATCCATCAGAACCATGGTGGCAGGGCTTACCCCCCCACCGGCAAAACTGGTGTTCCTGCTACGGCCGTACCGTAACCTGAATCCCCCCGGCCTGGAAGGATAGGAGAACACGGGCCTGCCTGCTATCAGGTCCTGCAGGTATTTGTCCTTTGGTTTGACCTTGACACCGTCGTTATCATCAACATCATCGTCCTTTTTCCCGCCACTGATGAAGGTATCCAGCCAATCCCAGCCATCCAGGTTGAGGTTGGTTACATGTTTTTTCATTTTTGGTGCTTTCAGGGCCAGTCCTTCGGCCATCACCAGGCACATCCCGCCCCTGACCCTGTTCGTGGGGATACGGGGAAGGTCCCTGTGACCGTCCACTTCGGCATCTTCGGTGGGCTCTCCGTCTATGCACACAGGACAATTCTCCACGATCAGGCGAATCTCGTCCTCGCTGGGAGTATATTGCAGGCTTGCCACACGTCGGTATAACTGTACCTCTTCTACGTACCTGTCAACTTCATTCTTTGTGGGTCTGTACCGTCCAATATCCATGCTGCGCCTGACAAAATCAGCAACAAGGACTGAAAGTGCCTGTGCAGTACCACCGGCGCTCCTGATAGGTCCCGCATAATATATCCTGACAAACCTGGAACCATCGGCATTGGTCTCGATGTCCACCCTGTCAATACCTTCAATGGGTGCCGCAACCACACCTTCGGTGAGCATCGCCACCGATACCCTGACAGCTGCGTCCAGTGCCTGAGTGTCTGAGGTAAAGGGCTGTATCCTGCCCGTGGCCACATCCACACCAATATGCAGGGCTGCCTCTTCCCGGCTCATATTCTGTTCCAGTTCTCTGATACGTGGTGCCACTCCCTCTATACCGATAAGTTTTTCCACCCTGTCTGCCAGGTCCTGTGCCAGGGGTATCTCAATATCAGGTTTTGGGTCCAGTCCTTTGCTCCTGGCCCTGGCTGCGATCTCAATGGCAGAATTGAGTTTGGATTCCATTGACATGAAGTATTCTTGCATACTCTGGCTTGCAGCTATTTCTTTCATAAGGACCTCTTTCAGGTATGGGGAATTGATTTCAAGGTAAATAATAGTATATTACAATAAGTAACACTGAAGAAATATATAACAAAACTGTTAAATTCAATAAGGTATTTAAAGTACTTGAATTAAATATTATTATTCGAATTAACTATTTATATTATAACAAAAATATGAAAGTGAACAATTAAAAAAGATGTGATATTTTATGAGACATTCACAAGTGAGAGTTTTCGATGACCATGACCTTGAGTTTATTGACATTCTACGCAACCTTAACATGTCACGTAACGTAGCTTCAACACTCGCTTATCTTGCAAATGTCGATGAAGCCACATCAAAGGACCTTGAACTGGGTTCAGAGCTCAGACAGCCAGAAGTGAGTATTGCCATGAGGGAACTGAGGAACTTTGGATGGCTGGAAGAAAGGGAGATCAAAAAAGAAGGCAAGGGCAGGCCGATGAAAGTATATAGACTGGCCATTCCCATGAATGAAATCGTGATCCATCTCGAAGAAAAAACCCGGCAGGAAGCTGAAAAGACCCTGCATAATATTGAAAAACTGAAAGGTCTCAACTTTAAAAAATAAAAAATGGTGTAAGTCATAACCGCAATGAATGCTATAACGCTGAGAATGTTATGACGAAGTGACTGTCATGGTGCAGTTGTTATAACGAAGTGACTGTCATAGCTCCAATGAAAACAGATATTTGCCCCCACCTTTAAATCGCAACCGGGAGATACGCAATATATTTAATGTAATCCGTGAAATAGATTTATCCTGACAACATATACCTTAATGCAGGATACCTTATGGACCACTGGATATCAACTGAACTGCCACCATTCAATGCAAAACACCCTTTATTTTTATGCGTCCTTTCAAATACCGACACCGCAAAGATCCCGGGTGTTTCAGCAGCAGGCAGGTCACCTGATGCCATCGCTTACACCCCGGCAGCCGATGCGGAACTGGTGACACTTGGCAGGACTATTTGCAGTACAGAACCTCCCATGACCGGCAACAGTCCGACACCCGCAGTGATCACCCGTGCTGTCATGCAGCTTACAGGTATGCCTTTTATGTTCATCAACAGTGGACTGCACATCCGTCCCCGGATACCCCTGCTGGATGTTGACGCAAAGCCTGGTGGCGATATCAGGACAGGTAATGCCGTTGTGGATACCGGCCTGATATATGATAACGCGCTCGAACTGGGACGCCAGATACAGCGTTTTTCAGACTTCGTTGTGATAGGTGAAAGCGTGCCCGGAGGCACCACTACTGCTATGGCTGTATTACAGGCACTTGGTATAGATGGTAGGGTGAGTAGCAGTTATTTGCACAATCCTGTTGATATTAAACAGCAGGTAGTGGCACAAGCCATGGAAAGGGTGGGCATCTCGTTTGGAGGGCTGTCAAATGAACCGATGCGCGCCATTGAATGCACCGGCGACCCCATGATGGCGTGTGTCTGCGGTCTGGTGGATGGGCTTGAAGGTACAACATCAATACTGGCAGGAGGCACCCAGATGATGGCGGTTCTCGCGCTTATCAAACAGTTAGGTATAACGGCTGATGTGTCCATTGCTACCACAAAATATGTGGCACAGGATAACACTGCCAGTTTTCTGGACACGGTATCGGCACTGGGATATGCCGCACATGTCGTGGACCCGGGTTTTGAGGTATCAAGGAACCCCGGGCTTAGAATGTACGAATCAGGTGTGGTAAAAGAAGGAGTTGGCGCCGGTGGTGCCATGTTCGCTGCAGGCATGATGGGTGTGGGCCAGCAGGAGTTAAGGGAAAAGGTTGAAGAGATCTGCGACCAGTTATTCCGGGTTTAATTGTTATTTCGACGAACCTGAAGATCTAAGGCTTCTCCATAATCTCTTTCTCGATATCCCGGGTCAAAGCACTCATCTTCTCATGCCAGGTGTCGATATTGCCCTGAACCATCTCTTTTAACTTGCAGGGGTCGAGTGCGTTATAGATGTAATAATATCCTCCGCCCTCTATGGTCTTTGTCTCCCTGTAGACCAATCCGCAAGTCATGAGATTTTGAAGTGCGCGGTAAGCCGTACTGCGCTCCCTGTTGAGCAACTCACCAAGTTCTTCAGCAGTCTTTGCCCCTTCCTGTACAAGCAGGCGGTACGTTTCAAGGTCAAGGCTTTTCAATCCCAGCACACATTTGGCAATATCACTGCAATTGAAATTCCCGTGTATCATTTCAGGTATTGAACTGGGCATTTTTTTCTCCTCGATAATTTGATTGTCAGGTTGTGTGGCAAATGTTAAATACAATATTGTACAGTTTGTACAAAACCATTGTCATGATGGATCTGGTCACTTATATAGTTTATTGATGGTATACATGGAAAAAGACGGGTATGTGGTGGTTCACGGCTGCCGCAAATGTAATAAGTGCGATACTATCTGCCCGGAAGGAGCGCTGTGCCGGGTGGATGGTGTTGTTCGTATAGATTATGATACATGCACACGGTGTGGCAGGTGTATAGAGATATGTCCCAACAAAGCCCTTATCTATCTGGAATGAGGTGCCAGGGCTGTTAAACAACCTTCCAGCGTACCATTTCCGGTAATATCAGGTTTGATACCTTTTTGTTTCATGACAGCGTCACATTTTGGGCCAATGGCTACCACGATTTTGCCTTCCAGTTCTTCGCCTGATACCCCTGAAAGTATGAATGACTTGCCGCTGGTGTAGATCACAGCATCCACATCCGGCAGGATTTCTTTAAATTCATGACCACACGGCAAAAGCCGGTATGCTATACCTTCGACCACCTGTGCATCCAGCGAGGTGAGCGACTCCACAAGCTGGGGATTGGGGACATCAGGCCGTACCACCCCCACGGTCTTACCTTTGATGCGGGACCCCAGATGGGATGCGAAGTGGTCAGAGGAATAAGAAGGTATGGTCTCACAGGTAAATCCCTTATCGCAGACGGCATCGGCAGTCTTTGGACCAACAGCTATCATGACAATGCCAGCAGGCACATGTTTGCATTGGTCAAAGAAATACTCAACACCCATTGTACTTGAGAATATCAGGAACTGTACCTCTTCCGCAGCCACTTTCGCGCACAGTATGTTGAGTGGATCATGGTCCAGGGGAGGTGCGGTCTTCATTGTTGGAACAAGTACGGCCTCATGACCGTA
>JAMJFV010000140.1 GCA_023544495.1 ANME-2 cluster archaeon | reverse complement strand
GAACTGATAATCAACACCAGTACCAATGAACCCGAGATACTTGAGGAAAAGATCGTGGACTGGGACCGGTCCAGGGGTACCCGGGTAGAACTGGAGATGAAAGCATCCTATGTTAAAGGCCGGCGCCAGAGCGTACTTGAATACTTGAAAAGCACTGCTATCGTCAACACCCATGCAAGGCTCACCCTTGTGGAACCGGACGGCAATACCATTGTCTTTGAAAGGGCCGTGGACATTATCCCCGAACCGGCGCAGGAAATACTACCACATCCCGAAGGTATTGAACTGGGTACGCTCATCAAAATGCTTCGCTACACTGACAGGCAGAAACTTGCCCCGTTCCTGCGTTACAGTTTCTCCCGTATCGGGCTGCAGATAGCAGAGGAAATATGCAAAGCTGCACACCTTGACCCCGAAAGTGATCCCCATAAACTTCAACTTGAAGATGCGAAAAAACTCATTGACGTCTTTAAAAAGGTGAAGATATCGGCACCTCCCACCGACTGTCTTTCCCCCATCACTGAATCGCTTATCTATAAGGGACTGGAAAAGGAATACAGCGTGGATTTTATTGCCACGGTCAGCCGCGCGGCGTCCGTGCACTCCGGGCATCCCTTCCTGGTAGAAGCAGGTATTGCTTATGGCGGCAACCTGGGTAAGGAGGACAGGGTCAATATCCTTAGGTTCGCAAACCGCGTGCCGTTGCTGTACCAGCAGGGCGGATGCGGTATCACCCATGCAATTGAGAATATCAGGTGGAAGAACTATTCTCTGAACCAACCGGGTGGCGGCATACCTGCAGGTCCGGCCGTCATAGTGGTGCACGTAGCTTCCACCCATATACCATTCACCTCTGAGAGTAAAGATGCTGTGGCAGATGTCCCAGAGATCATGGCAGAGGTCGAACTTGCCCTCAAGGACGTGGGGCGCAAGCTCAAGATATTCCTCTCAAAGCAGCAGCACCTGTCCAGGCGAAGGGAGAAAGAAGAGATCATCAAGAAGATATTACCAAGGATAGCCGAGAAGGTCTCACAGGTGCTGGACAAACCCACGCCTGACATCACACCCATCGTGGCCAAGGTTATGGGCAATCTGCTCGTACAGCGCAGTGTATCCAAAAACGGTGACGGTTACCAGGTAGAGATTGACATCCGCAACTACGGTGATACAACGTTTACCATCAAATTGCATGATACCCACCAGTACCCGGTAAGAGATGCCCGGCCCGGGCCAGGATCCGTATCCATGGGCAGAGATACCGACCATACCTGGAAACTTACCCTGAAAGCAGGGGATAGGGAGACCATCAAATACCACCTGCCATTTGTATCTGATGAAGAAGCTCATTCCCTTCCCGGCCTGATAGTCGAAGGTGCGGAAGAAGCGATGGTCAATGGTGCCAAAGCCGTAAGGGGGTATATTGATGGGTGAACGAAAACAACAGCGTGATAAAGTGGCAAAGGAAGCGCTTCTGGGCATAATAGAGCAGTTCTATGAACAGTTCGAGCACCAGAAAGTGCCCAGTATTGTGATGCCTACGCGTACCAAAGCGAATATCGAGTACAACAATGACAGCGAAGTGTGGGTCTACGGGGATAGTACCAGCGTCCGCAGCGCGAAGACCGTAAAAGGTGCAAACCAGATACTCAAGATGTCCTATGTTGTGGAACTGCTTATCAAGGAACACCTTGAGAACAACCGTGGATCGACATTGAGGGAGCTGTATTACATCTCAGAGAACTGGGACATAGCCAAGTTCAACGAACAACCCGAAAGCGACCGCATGATAGAGGACCTTGAAATAATAAGTGCCCTGCAGCGGGAATATTTCCATATGAGGCCGGAAGAGGATGGTGCGACCCTGTTCGGTTCATTAAAGCTCAGGGAGACCACAAAGCGGGGCGAGCGGATAATCCACTGCCGTGACGATGTGGGCGAAGGCGGTTACCAGATACCGTTCAATGTTGAAAATGTGGAGTTCCTCGAACATGATGCAAAATTCATTATTGCCATAGAGACCGGCGGTATGCATGCCAGGCTTATCGAGAACGGTTTTGATGAAGACCATAATGCTATCCTGGTGCATCTCAAGGGCCAGCCTGCCAGGAGTACCCGCCGCATGTTAAAGCGGCTCAATGAAGAACTGAACCTTCCTGTGGTAGTGTTCACTGATGGCGACCCGTGGAGTTACCGGATATTTGCCAGCGTGGCGTACGGTGCCATAAAAAGCGCGCATATGTCCGAGTTCATGGCAACACCTGCCGCGAAGTTCATTGGCGTGCAGCCCAGTGATATTGTGGAGTACGACCTGTCCACTGACAAGCTGACAGACCAGGATATCAAAGCCCTGTACAGTGAACTGTCAGACCCCAGGTTCGATTCTGATTACTGGAAGACCCAGATACAATTGCAGCTTGATATCGGTAAGAAAGCTGAACAGCAGGCCTTTGCAGGCAAGGGTCTGGATTTCGTGACCCAGCGGTATCTGCCCGAGAGGCTTACCGAGATGGGTATTATTTGATCCTGAAATTTTTGGAGACGATTGATGACAGATAAACAATACGATGCTGGTAAGATACAGGTACTTGAAGGTCTGGAAGCAGTGCGCAAGCGCCCCAGCATGTATGTAGGCAGCACAGACACTCGTGGACTTCACCACCTGGTATATGAAGCGGTTGACAACAGTATAGATGAAGCACTTGCGGGGTATTGCGAAAATATTGTGGTCACTATCAACCGGGATAACTCGGTGAGTGTTCTGGATGATGGACGTGGCATTCCCGTTGATACGCATGAGAAATTCCATAAATCCGCACTTGAAGTGGTCATGACCATGCTTCATGCCGGTGGTAAGTTCGATGCCGAGTCGTATAAAGTTTCAGGAGGCCTGCACGGTGTCGGCGTTTCTGTTGTGAATGCCCTGTCAGAATGGATGGAGGCCGAGGTGTATCGCAATGGGAAAGTGCATTTCCAGCGGTACCAGAGGGGAAAACCCATGGGTGATGTGGCAGTGAGGGGTGACACTGAACGGACAGGCACAAATATCACATTCAAACCGGATTATGAGATATTTGAGACTGTTGATTTCAGTTTCGAGACGATATCCAAACGTCTGAGGGAACTGGCATACCTGAACAGGGGTATTAAGATCACTATCAGGGATGAACGGACTGGTGATGAGAATCTGTTCCATTATGAAGGTGGTATCGTTGCTTTTGTCGAGCATCTGAACAAGAACAAGAATGCACTGCACCAACCGCCGGTATATTTCCAGAAGACCAAGGACGGTACCCAGGTAGAGATAGCTATCCAGTATAATGACAGTTATACAGAGACCGTGTTCTCTTTTGCCAATAATATCAATACCCATGAGGGTGGCACACACCTGAGCGGTTTTAAGGCAGCCCTGACGCGTGCCGTCAATGATTATGCCAGGGACCGCGGGCTTGTCAAAGGCAGCGAAAAGCTCTCAGGTGAGGATATCAGGGAGGGTCTGACTGCAATTATCAGTGTTAAGCTCACGGACCCACAGTTCGAAGGGCAGACCAAGACCAAACTGGGCAACAGTGATGTGAAAGGTATTGTGGAGACCCTGGTGGGTGAGGGGCTGCGGGAGTTTCTGGAAGAACATCCAAAAGAAGCAGATACTATCATAGGTAAATCGGTACTGGCAGCCCAGGCAAGGGATGCTGCCCGAAAGGCAAGGGAACTGACCAGGCGCAAAAGCGCACTGGAAGTATCTTCATTACCAGGCAAACTTGCTGATTGCTCTGAGAAGGATCCATCTCTCTGCGAGGTCTATCTGGTAGAAGGCGATAGTGCCGGTGGTTCGGCGAAACAGGGACGAAGCCGCGCGTTCCAGGCAATACTGCCGCTGCGGGGTAAGATACTCAATGTTGAGAAGGCCAGGTTGAACAAGATACTCAAGAACAATGAGATACGTGCCCTGATAACCGCTATAGGTACGGGTCTTGGTGATGATTTCGATGAGACTAAGGCCAGATACCACAAGGTGATAATAATGACTGATGCCGATGTGGACGGTGCCCATATCAGGACATTGCTGCTCACATTCTTCTACCGTTATATGAAGCAGTTGATTGAACTGGGATATGTGTACATAGCCCAGCCGCCCCTGTACCGCATAAAAAAGGGAAAGGTAACCCATTACGTATACACTGATGCCGAAAAAGATGCGAAAGTGGAAGAGATGGGTGGGCAGGGGATTGGAGTACAGCGCTTCAAGGGGCTGGGCGAGATGAATCCCGAACAGTTGTGGGAAACCACCATGGACCCTCAGACCAGGACCCTTATACAGGTCACGCTGGACAATGCCCTGGAAGCGGATGAGATTTTCACGGTGCTGATGGGTGATAAGGTGGAGCCCAGGCGAGAGTTCATTGAAAAGCATGCAAGGGAGGTGAAGAACCTTGATGTCTGATGAGCTTCCCGGGGATGAAAAGTTGAACGATAACGAGGATAATATGGTCGAAGATAGTGGTGAGGGCACTGAAGGAGATATCAGTGAAGATGGTGAAGTTAGCACAGTCGGGAATACTGGCAAGGGTATTGGAGATAAGATCATACCCCTGAATATCGAGGACGAGATGAAGAACTCGTATATTGATTATGCCATGAGTGTTATCGTTGGCCGGGCACTGCCAGATGTGCGTGACGGCCTGAAACCTGTGCACAGGCGCATCCTGTTCGGTATGCAGGAACAGGGCATGACACGCGATAAGCCCTATAAGAAATCTGCCAGGATAGTGGGTGATGTCATGGGTAAGTATCATCCCCACGGCGACGCAGCCATCTATGACACTATGGTCAGGATGGCCCAGGATTTCAATTTACGCTATCCACTGGCCGACGGGCAGGGCAACTTCGGTTCCATTGACGGAGATTCGGCTGCAGCCATGCGTTATACTGAGGTTCGCATGGACCGCATTGCCGAGGAGATGCTGGCAGATATTGACAAGAACACGGTGGATTTCATACCAAACTATGACGGGTCCCTGGAAGAACCGGTGGTGCTGCCCTCCAGACTGCCCAACCTGCTGGTGAACGGCTCGACTGGTATTGCCGTGGGTATGGCAACCAACATGGCGCCGCATAATCTCAACGAGATAATCGATGCGGTGAGCATGACCATTGACGATCCCGAGGTTAGCATACAGGAC
>JAMJFV010000013.1 GCA_023544495.1 ANME-2 cluster archaeon | reverse complement strand
CCAGTTTGAAATCGTCACTGCTGCGGGTCATTGATATGACCTGGGCAAGTGTCCAGCCTTCGTTCTCATGCCAGACTTTTACATAATCCGTACGTTTTACCTCGCTGCTGTTGGGTACAGCAAACATGAAATCATGCGTCCCTGTTTTTCCAAAAATTATACCTATTGAGTCTTTTGCCAATGTAATTCATCCCCTCACGGAATGTGTCTATTCATCTTTATTGCCTGCATCAATGATATGTAATATGCAAACTTATAATTATGTTGATAGACGTAATTATTATGTTAATGATTATACAGTCAGAATTGAATACATACCTCATGACCGTTCACGGCATGCAGGCACGTGTAGTTATTTGAATATGTCATTAATATATAGACAATGTTGGGTTACATGTATGATAGACGGCACTTTTCCTAAATTGACTGAACTCCTTATCGGCTTTAACACGATCAAAAACATAGAAGCAGTAGTGGTTGCCAGCCGTAATGGTATTAACATGGGTTCATCGGTCCCGCCTAAAGTCAATCCTGACACACTGGCCGCTATGTGTTCAGCTTTGCAGAATGCGGCCGATTTTTTAATGAAAAATATCAAGAACAGTACTGCAGACCGCGTGGTAATTGAATGTGAACGCGACAAGATCATCATTGTAAATGCAGGTGAAAAAGCCCTGCTTATCGTTCTCACCGGTGAAAAATCAGCTCTGGGCCCGTTATTTATGGAACTAAAAATTCTTTCCCGGCAGGTAAGGGAATTGCTGGAAAGTGATTGAATCCCAACCCCGGAATGCAATCATTATTTACCTGCTGAACTAAATCCTTATGCAAGAGAGGGTGGAGTAAATGGCTGGAACTGTTGCGACCTGTACGTGTGTGTGCTTGTTGAGATTACCGAGTACAAATATCCTGCTCTTTCCTATCACCTCAGCTCCTGAAAGATGCGGGTCTGGTCGGATCAAAACACGAAAGGAGTTTCCAGATTTATTTCCTTACAGAATTTGGGATTGACACTACGAAATCATTGATCAACCTGCCCGGACAACATATTATGTATACTTTTGAGGCACTATACGTATTTTTCATTTTACTTTAGATCTTTAACTATTTTGTCACCCTGTTGGTTGGATTTGATTATTTTCCGAATGTGTGTGGTTGTTGCCGCCATAGATAATTATATATAACAAATGTAGTAACCTCTATTGTGGTAATGATAGTGATAATGAGGTGATAGTATGGAGTCGAAGTCTGCATTCATGTCTAAATGCAAAGAAAACATGATCAAATATTTGAGCGATATTAACACCAGAACAACACTCAATGTTATGGAAAAACATCAATTATCCAGTTTTAATGATTCTGATATTATTCCACAAGACATAATAGATAATTGCGTCAGTATATTATCTAAACGGTTAAACATGATGGTAGGTGGGGATTCTTCACGTATGTTTCTACAAGATATGAGAGTGTAAAATATGTCCGAAATAATTGAAATTTTAATATCTCCTGGTATTCAGGCAATATCATGGCTCGCTTGTATACTATTTGCAATATATTTTGCTTTATATGTGAAAAAAATAAGTTTTGGTGAAGATACAGGTACCAGAGCATGGGAACTGATTGCATTGGGATTGTTCCTGATCGGTCTAAGAGTCATTTTCAAGACAATTTTCCCGGAACTTTCGGACAGCTATGAGTTGCAGGTTGCAAGATATTCAATTGGCATTATAGGAATAATCATCTTATATATAGGATTCTCGGACTACCAATCAGTATTGAGAAGAATGTTCGGAGAGAGTGATTAACATGGCATTTGCTACCGAATTCTTAACAACGTCCATAAATAGTCTCAGGGTAGCTGAAGATTCGATTTCGGCAATTCTATTATTGATCATTATTGGAATATTGATTCATACAAATTTGAAAATAGTAAATAAAAGCCCAATAGCAAAAGGACTGTGGGGTCTGACGATCGGCCTGGTTCCCTTTATGCTCTGGAAGTTGTTAGGGGCATTAAGAAGAATTTTTATTGAATCATCCAATGCATTATATTCTCCGCTATCCGAATTTGGCGAAGTTATGGAAGCAGTGTCTGCACTGACAATATTGGTATCGTTAATGTTTTTGTATCTTACGATAAGACCAAAGAAATGATGTTAGCTTAAAGCATCTCTTTTGTGCCTGAAGATTTACCACTCACTGTTTATTCAAGCGTGGTACTTTTTTGGCTATTTTCTTTTTTTTGGTAATTATTTTACTCTTTTTTTAGGAATGATATTGTTTTTATAAAAATGTCGAGGTACTTCTTCAATAAGTAATTCAACGGATCCAATGGTCTGATTGAAAATCGACACAATAAAATAGTAGGCGTTCAAGGAATAAATGCATGGAAATACTTGGAGAAGTAACCAGGATCATTACACGACTCCAAAACCAGGCTAATGTGGTCTTCCCGACTGACCAGGAATTACGGGAACAGGCCGAGAAAGTAGGTAACAGAACTGAATATGGCAATTTCAATTTTTCGACATCAGTTAAAAGCAGGAGTGCCGGGGTCACTGTTCATATAGGCAGACCCGAAGTGCAACTGCGGACTGTAAATAATGCTCATCAAAAGATACTTGATAATCTTTCCAATACTATGGATAAAATATCCTCTTATCTTCAAAGAGTGCCTCTTGTAGGCACAAAATGCAGGATGTGCGACAACAATGAATACAGTCCCGAATGTACCATGTATGTCTCGACCTACAGGAAAGACTCTATCAGGCTTTCTTATATGTGGACCAGACTGCTGTTCGAGGCAGATACCATCCCAAAGACAGCCATCAGCCCAAAATTGAACCTTGTTTACCTGCCTGAATGGCAGGAGAAGGACAGACAGGTACTCGTTTTCCCTGAAATAGGGGTCACATTCGTACTTGGTTCGGATTACCTGGGTGAAGCAAAGAAAGGATTTTTACGAATGGCTATGTGGTTTGCAAAAGCACACGGTATGCTTGGCATCCATGCAGGCGCCAAGATGGTCTGGGCAAGGGCACCTGACGGTAGTCTTAAACATTACAGCATGCTGTTCTTCGGCCTGTCAGGTACTGGCAAGACCACGCATTCATGTCACGACCACGGCCTGGTGGGCGAGGGTGAGGGCGTGAAGATAGTCCAGGACGACATGGTATTGCTCAACTGTGACGGATCTGCTCTGGGTACTGAGAGGGGATTCTATCTCAAGACCGATATCTATCCAGAACACCAGCCGCTGATATACCGGGCTGTCAAAGGATGCGAAGCAGTGTTCGAGAATGTGATGGTGGACTATACCGGCAAGGTCGAGCTTCTGGATGACACCCTGACCGGTAACGGACGCGGCGTGATACAGCGTGCCGACCTGGGTGAAGAATACATTACCGATTCAGTTAATCTCCCGCCACTGAGCGATATCGATGGAATGGTCATCGCTTTCATCACCCGCCGTAATACCATAGTACCCATGGCATCCAGATTGACAGCCGAACAGGCGGCTGCCTATTTCATGCTTGGCGAATCCATCGAGACCTCTGCAGGGGACCCCACCCGGGCTGGCGAATCCGTGCGCGTTGTCGGGACCAACCCATTCATTATAGGAAGTGAAGAGGATGAAGGTAACTGGTTCTATGATTTTCTCAGGAACAACAGCAATAAAGTGCAGTGCTACCTGCTCAATACCGGCGGTTCGGGCGAGATTGTGGAAGTGGATGACCGGGGTTGCAAGGTCATCAAACAGAAGGTCACCCGGATAGAGATACCCGAGATGGCGTCTATTATCCGCAACATCGTCCGCGGAACGATAGAATGGGTGGATGATCCCAATTTCGGTACCAGGGTAGCACGGGAAATAGAAGGTGTGAACCTGGAGCGTTTCAATCCGGAAACCTACTATACTGGGGGGCAGATCAAAGAAATGGTTGACCGATTGAACAAAGAACGTGTTGATTACCTGGCACGGTATCCCGGACTAAAAAGAAAGATTGTGGATTCAATAAAAAGATGAGGGGTTTCATCCTGCTGCTACCTGTCCAGCATGATCGCCGGAGGTGCACGTTCCCATAATTCATTGTCCTGCCATTTCCGTATCCAGTCATCAGGCATGACAAGACTTAACGCAGCCATGTCTCCCAGGTAGGAGCCAAGTCCGGATGGCCTGATATCCACGCCTTCAGAGAGCACGGGGAACGACCGGTAGAACTCGTCCCTGATACCGGGTAGCAGCATTTCACTATTGTTTATGAACACGCTACCCCCTATGACGATAACTTTTGTATCCAGTATGGCATTTATAGAGGCCAGGCCCCTGGCAAAGTTCCTTATAGCCTTGCTGATGATCTCTTTTGCCTTCCCGTCACCATTCTGGCAAGCTTTGAACACATCCTCTGCAGTCAGCCCCCCGCCGTAATCCCGGGCAATAGCGAGACCGGACACCAGGGATTCCATGTCCCCGAAATTGCCGCAGCCACACCGGGGACCGTCCTCTGCCAGATACATGTGCCCGATATGAGGGGCATTACCGTTCTTACCATGTATCAGCATGCCATTAATATAGGCACCACTGCCGATTCCCGTGCTCCAGGTGACATATACCAGGTCATCTTCACCCCCCCCTGCCCCGAACAGCCGTTCGGCCACTGCTGCAGCTACAGCATCATTCTCGATCGTTAAGGTGCTCCATCGCCGTGACAGGACTGCTTCCAGAGGTATCCGGGTCCAGTCATTGGGAATGATGCCTCTATCAGGTACAAGCCCACCGCACAGGTTGGGCGCCACCAGTAGCGTCCTGTTCATTTCCTTCACAAAAGGACCGCAAGAACTCACACCCACAGCCATGATAGTATCCGGTTGAACTCCTCTCTGTTCGCAGGCATATCTCAACAGGAAATCAACTTGCTCCGGTATTATCGTAGAGGTGCCTTCCAGTCTCGTATTCTGGTACACCCTGATAGAGATCCCACTGGTATTCGCCAGACTTACGGCTATTTTTGTGCCGCCAATATCAACTCCTGCCAGATACGACCCGGTCATAATACTCCCTTCTTCATTGAAAGCGCCTTCAGACCTTATAGTTCGGTGGTACTCCCAATACCAGCACCTTTGAATTACGGAGCACCTTTTCGGTGACACTGCCTGCCAGCTTCTTAAGTCCGGTCTTGCCATGTGTGCCCATGATTATCCTGTTCACACCCTTTAGATTCGCAGTTTCAATTATTTGGTCTGCAGGGTCCCCGTTCTCAATGAGAGTGGTGATGCAGGCTTCGTCCAGGCCCTCGTTCACCATTGATTCCTTATAGACCTGAAGCAGTTTTTCGGCCCCTTCCTCCATCCACTTTTTCCTTTCCTGACCTGAAGGAGCTATTACATGTAAAAGAACAATCTGGGCCGAGTGCATCTTAGCTATTCTCAAAGCTACCTGGGCAGCCCTTTTAGAATATTCAGACCCGTCAATAGGGAGCAGTATTTTCATCGGACTTTAACTGTTATCCATAATATATTTAAACCATATGAAGTAAAATTAGATGTAATACAATGGCTGTCATACAATGGGTGTAATCCATGAAATACGAAAAATTCAAGAAAATGGATAAAAAAGACCATTCGCAGGTCACCAGGCTGTTAAAACAGACCACGCATCTTACGGCCAGGGAATGGGTCATCGCCAGGCTCTGTGCAGATTTCAAGAATGCAGGGGGGCGAAGCGAGATGACCTGGATTGGAAAGAACCTGCCTGAGCTAGTGCCTTTCTGCAATGAACCATATTCACGGCAGGAGGTATCCAACGCCAGAGCTTCGTTCAAGAACAAACTGGAGCGATCAGGCACTACATTGTTCTATTCATATTACAGCGGGCTTATTTCAAAGAAAGAGATGCTTGACATACTGGAAAAGATCACGACAAACATAAGCGTTCTGCTGGACATGGAAGACAGGGACACATGTGAAAGCCATGTCGAAGATGTGCAGGGCATGATGTTAGAGGTCCTGCGCCGCATCAATGCAGAGCTTGATGCATAAGTTCCCGCATTTTCTGGCGCCCCATATTGATTATCTGAAGATGGTCGAAGGCCAGGGGGGGCAGGTCGTCAAGGTCGAACAGCGCCACATCCTGAGCATCCGATGAAGCCTGCAGTGTGCCCTGGCCTATTGCAGCAAAACAGATACTGACAGTATGTCCTCTGGGGTCGCGGTCCGGTTCGGAGAACACGCTGACCAGTCCCTTCAGGTCCACATCAAGTCCGGTCTCTTCATGTGCTTCACGTATGGCAGCTTCTTCCACGGTCTCACCGACCTCAACAAACCCTCCGGGCAGTGCCCAGTAGCCCTGGTACGGTGGATTCCTGCGACGGATAAGGACGAGCTTCCCGCGTAATCCTATCAATATGTCCACGGTCAGGAGGGGTGTTACGGGTCTACTCATCTGGTTGCCTCCTGCAAAGTGTGATTTCACCTGCCAGTTGCTCCACAAATCTATCCAGGAACCTGGTGCGTTCCTCAGCCATCATGCGGGCAGTGACGGTATGCATTGAGCATGGCAGATGGAGAAGTTTTGAGAGGATATGGTCCAATGCATACGTATCCCCGTCCAATTGCCTGTGCTCTGCCAGGGGGTCGCTGGAATGGTACAGGTTACGGTTCAGTGCACCCGAATATGCAAAGGTCATGGCTGCGCCCAGGGCTCCCGAAATATCCAGCCGGTCAGCGTCCTGCAATATCCTTGCTTCCAGTGTGTCCGGTAGTACTCCTGAACTATAGCGGTGATGCTGTATTGCATAGACCACGGCTGGTACTTTACGGGATGGAAATCCTGCACCACTGAGTATATCGGGCGCCAGTTGTGCAGATATGACCGCATGGTCAGCAGCCGGGTCCCTGAACTCGGCAGGGCGCCCGATGTCATGTAACAGGGCCGCAGCTTCAAGGACCTGAATATCACCGCCTTCTGCATGAGCGAGATGCATGCACAGGTCCCGGACACGCAAGGAATGGGTGACATCATGACCTGCACTGGGTGTGTTTTCCAGGATGTTCCTGAGCGAATTTTCTATGTGTTTCATCATATCAGACATTCTCTTCACTATATTGTGATGTTACCCTATTGAAATAACCGGTAATGCGGCCGGGAAGATACCTTAGAGGAAATGAAATATGGTGATGTTAATGCCCAAGAGAATTGGAAGTATAGCAGATGAGCAGGATAAGTGGCGGGCAGGGAAAGGTAACTGCATGTTAAACCGACAAAGCATCTGGCGGTCAGACTTAAGATAATTTAAATAGAAATCAAACCTATTTTTTCTTATGGAATCAATGGACGATCTCATTCTATTACATGGAAGACTCACTATACTTGTTGCTTTCGGGCATGGTGGGGAAGTGGAGAAGACTCACCTTACAGATCTTCTGGGCTCTGAAGTCATAGCAGAAAGATGGAATAAACCTATTGTATTGGATACGTCAAAAGTTGAGGCATTAATTCCTTCGGGTAGTGATAAAATAACATGTCATGCCAGTATATCTACTGATGTTTTTATCGCAGGTGTTTCGTTATTACGTATTGAAGTGGAGATAAGGGACCGTATTATCGTCAATAGCATAATGGATGCAATTCATTCCAACAGGATCATTGTTGATGAGCTTGATTTGAATTCCTTTACAAATAAAAAGATAAGAGAAATCCGTAAAAAACTCAATCCGGAAAAGAAGATATCATATCATCCCGTCACAAACCGATATGTTACCCTGAAAATGAGAGATTATCTGCCCGGACTGGACGGGAAGGGTTTAAAAGAACAATATGGAGAATTGATCACTCGTTTTCTCTCAGGGGAAACATCCATTCGTGCATTGCATGGTAAAGAGATTACAGAAAAAATGGGAACTGACCTCTCGTATTATGACGAAGATCTCTATCTTATTTCATCCGAGGGTGCCTTTATCCTGGGCTGTGATGATTATCAAGAAGATCTCCGGGAATTGCATGAACTTTCGATTTCGCTTTTACTTTTATTCCAGATATATGACCGCAAGATAGATTCTGAGATCGCAAATGCTTTTTTAGCGATCAAAAAACTCCAAAGCTCAAGATTTTATACCTTATCATGGGCATCAAAATTTGAGAAATCGTTGCTCAGGGTAAGCGAGATCGAACTTGTTATCCTTGATGATATTGAAGACCTGATGAATCCTCATAAGATCAGTCCTGACTGGTACTATCAGTCTGTTTATTTAAGGATGCTTAATATGCTTAAGGTGTGGGATTTTGAAAAAGTTGTGCAGCATAAAATTGATACCCTGCAGGAGCTTTACCATATGGCGAGGCAATTCTCCAACGAACGACTGACCATCTTACTTGAAATTGCTATTGTTGCGCTTATATTATGGGAAGTGCTTACCTGGTGATGTTATTAGGAGTTAGGCGAAAGCCCAAGTTATTGATATAGCACCCTCAAAGGAACCGTATCCCTTCAGGCAATTCCCCAACAATCTCCCTGAACGCTTCAGGCCATTTATCAGGATCCAGCCCCTTCTGAGCATAAAAAGCACTCGCCCAGCGCTCAAGCCCGATACCGCTGCACCCGGACCACAACTCCTGGTTGCTCTGGCACTTCACATTGAACCCTTTCGGATACTTATCCCCGTTGACGCTCATATTCTGGAACTCGAGCCACTCGCCTTCCTCGCCCCGATACGGCATCACAGCCTCGTAATCAATAGTACCCACCCGCGTTTCAGTCGCCAGTCCGGCCAGCCCTTCCTGCGCCATAAACCATGGCGTCACCCAGGCAGTCCTCCACTCCAGATCAAGGATATCATTGAAAATGTGCTTGTACCGCTCCTGCATAGCCTCTGAATGAGCTACCACCTGGTCAGGCGTACCCAGGAATACCAGTTCGATACGGTGGAACTCATCCACCCGCTCCATGCCATGGATACCTCCGCTCTCATACCTGTGTGACGTGCCGCTGCGGTCGAACACATACAGGGGCAGCCCGTCGTCAGGCATGGTCTCGCCCTGTAAAAACGGCCAGAACGGCGGACACTGGGCATAACACAACCCGCCAATGGGTTTGTCGATCTTTTCTGCTATCGTTTCAAGCGGTACCTCCAGGGTCACCTTGTAATGGTCAGCCACCTCTTCCCAGAACTCGGGGTCACGGGTCTTGGGCGGGCACACATAATAGATCTCGGGATACACACCCTTGGCATGACCGGAACGCTGCCACACATCCCACGTCACCAGTTTGGGGAATATCATCTCCCTGTAACCCAGTGGTTTCACTATCTCTTCGATAACGATACGCTCAAATGCCCGGAACACGGCAACGCTTTGCGGCCCGTGTATCCACTGACCCCTGCTGGCGCCCCGCTTTATCCAGCCACTCTTCACGAGTTCCTGAGTAGGGTCCTCGTTGAACACACGCTCCTTCCTGCCACTCTCCCACAGCAGGTTCCAGTGTTCCCCCTTGCCGCCGTATGACTGGGCTGCCACCTTATCCTCAATAAGTGTGATGATACGGTCAGGAATGCGGTTCTCGATCTCGGACTGCCCCACTTCCAGTGTGAGCACGATTGCGCCGTCAATATATTCCATGCTGCTCACGTACGGTATCTTCAATGGCTTAAGCGGTTTCTCTGACGGAATAGTGATCATGTATTCCGCAATGTCGATACCCCTGATACCGATACGGTGTCCCTTACCCAGCAATTCTGCCAGAGGTTTTCTAAGCCGCAACATAGCATCATGTACCCGTACGAACCTGCCAGATGTTATCTCCAGTTCAATCCCGTTATCTGTCACATCCACCGATGTTATCCTGGCACCCTTCCCCTCAGGTGCTCCCCTGGACAAAATGGTGGTCCCTGCATTTTCCAGCAGCTCCATCACCTCATCCTTTGCCGGACCGGGGTCGGTACTGGTCCTGAACATTCCTTTAATCCTGAACTGGAGTTCCATCAATCTTCATCCTCGCTATCCTTTGTATAATCAATTTCAACTGCTTTTATAATGTCGTCCGCTATCCTTGCATTCATGATATAATCGTCCACAGTGGCAATTAATGTTCCTATTTTTGTGGCCCCGAAATACGTGGTCACAGACTTCTCGCCATACTCAGTAGTGATGTTCTTCAGATTGTCAGGTTCAATTGAGCGGGTGATCATTTCAGCCACTTCAGGTGCATTCTCGGTCTTCATCACGATCTTCCCCCGTATCCTCATACCAGCTGACCTCCAACGATACTGTTCACGACTCTCAGGAACTCTTCACCTGTACCTGGAGGTATACTTGCCCCCGAGGCAATATCGTGACCTCCGCCCTGTCCGCCCACGCTCTGGGCAGCCTCCCGCATCGCTTCGGCCAGATTCAGCCCGCCGTCCACAAGATTCCGGGTGCCCCGTGCTGATACCTTGACCATATCATTCACTATGTTCAACGTAATGAAAGGTTTATCCGGGTACACATACCGTATCAATGTGCCGCCGATGATACCTGTTCCCGTGACATTTTCCAGGGTCACGTACCTTATATGTTCCATGTCCTGTACCATGGACTGTGCCGCACGTAACTGTTCCACCACAGTTTGCTGGTACCTGGATGACAATACCCGCACCTCATCCAGTACACCCGCATCCCTCATGCACAGGGCCAGGCCCAGGGTCGATTGGTCCGCTTTTCCGCAGCAGTTAAGCATCCATTCAAGGCTGTATATGTTCGGGACCACTTCCTGGTTCAGTACAAGCACATTCCCGACCAGCGACTGTACCGCTGACAGTTCCGCTCGTGGGGCGATCTTAAGTGCCAGGGCCGAAGCCAGTCTGGTAAGGTCTTCCGTTCCCATATCCTGCAAGGTACCGTTTATACCCAGTTCATCCAGGAATTGCCTGGTAGCTGCTTTGTCGCCTGTCGTGTCCAGGTATGGTTCGGTCGTTGTCAGCAATACCTCGCCCACATCACCATCAATGATCCGAAGACCTGGTTTCACGGACACCACACCTGCATCGACAGCCACCCGCAATATCTCTGCGTTCGCCCCTTCCATTGTCTGTTTATCCCCTATGGCACCGGTAAGTGCCAGCCCTGCCAGGTCAACATTGGTGTTCATGGCACGAGCCACACAGTAGGCTGTACCTGAAGCTGATAAAAAACGTGAACCGTCCATACCCACCATCATAGGATTGATCTGGACACGCCCGCTATGATCCCCAACGATCTGGTGATGGTCAATAATAATTACATCGTCCTTTATCCGTTCCAGTAATTCGGGCTGGCCGCTGCCCATATCACAGAACAGGACAGCACTTCCCTTACCATACACATGCGAATTGACCCTGTCTATGACCTGCCTGCTAAGAGCACTGACAATGCTTGTCTGGAATATGATATTGGACCGCAGGCATGCTATGGACATGATCCCTGCTGCCGTTATCCCGTCCGCATCGTTGTGGGAAATGATCCTTATGAAATGGTAATCTTCCAGTGCCTTTGCTACCTTGTGTCCAAGAGAGAGCAACGCTGAAGTCATTAAGGAATAATAGTAAAAATAGATGAAATAGTTGATGGATATACCATCAACTAAAAACTATTGGGTGATCAAACGCTCTGCGGTCTTAGGGTCGTATTTCCATCCTTTCGGCAATGCACCGGACCGGAGGTAGTATTTACCCAGACGCCTTACCTTCGCTTCGGTAATGTTCAGGGCCCTCTTGTTGTGCTGATCCTTATGGTTAACAGCCAGATGTTTCCTGAGCCTCAATGCCTTGGTCACCAGATTGGTAAAGTCCTCAGGCAGTTCCGGACCGATATTATTTTCACCCAGTATCTTGCTTACCTTGTTACCTGTTGACAGGGAGATGTCAGGAACACCATACATGTCCCTCATGATAATACCTATCTTGCTGGTAGAATTATCCAGTTTGGAAAGTTCCACTACTTTTTTCTCGATCTCATCTGAAGATAAAGTGACCCATGCAGGTACTTCTTTTCTGAGCGGTTTTGTTGATCTTGATTGTCCCCTTTTGCGGGTATGCATTCTGGCCAATTATTGTTCCTCCGAGTATAATAATATTGAAATGTTCTATTATAGTTATTTGTCGTGGCGTGGCAAAGTGGACTTATTACCACACTATATAATATATATGTTGTGCATACCTGAGAATACCGGCAACCATCAGATAATATCTGAACACAAATATATTTGCGGGTCTCATTAATTGTTGACATTCATTTCCCGCATTATTTTTATAGTGAGATTGTAGATTAGTATGCATGAGCGAGAGTCTGGAAAACATCATAAGCAAAGGATTTCATGTATGGAGCCGCAACCTGAACATCTGTATCCCTCTTATTTTAAATTACATAATACAGATGGTTGTCCTGTTTGCAGCAGCTGTGGTCGGGATATTGATACTGTTTGGTACCAGTTCTCTCGATGATATCACCACTATGGACGACAACGAACTGTTAAACCTCATGTCGGCCTCTATCGGCGGGAACATCGCGTCATTCGTTGTCCTGGTCATACTGGTCTTTGTTGTTCTGCAGATCTTCCAATCCTATTTCTACGCAGGAGCAGTCGGTATGAGCCGGAATGCCATTGCCGGGGGCGACACCTCAATTGCTGATATGTTCAATGCGGCTGGCAGTAACTTCATGAATGTCTTCATGGCCAACATTTTTATGATACTGGTGGAACTTGCCGGCATCGTTTTCGTGGTCCCGGGAGCTATCCTGGTCAGGAATAACATGGAATTCATAGATTCCAGCCAGTTTACAGGCGGATTACTGCTTCTGCTCATTGGCATGTTAATTTGGTTACTGTATCTGTTGGTACTGGATATATTATTCTCAGTGGTCATTTATACCATCGTAATAGAGCATGTGAGCGCGCTGGACGGTATTACTGAAGGGGTCAGGTTCGTTTTAAACAATAAGATCAGTGTTTTCATTATCTGGTTTATGGTTTTTGTAATATCTACAATTGTGTTTATTGTATTTTACGTTACAGGTAATGTCGTTGCATTGAGTGGTAGTGAGAGCTTGAATATTGCATGGTCCTTTGGAAGCCAGTTTATCCTGCTGGTCACCCTGAATCCATTGATAATCGTCTGGTGGACCCGGTTATATATGGTGAAAACAGGTAAAGACGCGTACGTCAATGAACTGCTTAGCGAGCCGTGGGGGTAAATAATATCTATACGGCCGACATCAATGAGCCGTACAAACAGGACATGTGATGGATATGGATACATATGACAGTGTTATCGAACTGGCAAAGAGGCGTGGCTACCTCTGGAATTCATTTGAGATCTATGGTGGCACGGCCGGGTTCTACGATTACGGACCCCTGGGTGCCATGCTCAAACGCAGGGTGGAGAACATCTGGCGTGATATATTTGTCATCAACGAAGGTTACTACGAGATAGAGGCACCTACTATCGGTATAGAAGAGATCTTTGTGGCATCCGGACATGTCGGCGGCTTTTCAGATCCTCTGACCGAATGCCAGACGTGCCACGAATCTTTCAGGGCCGACCATCTGGTCGGGGATGTTGCCAGCAACCCGGATACGCTATCTGCTGATGAGCTTACTGTTGTGATAAAGGACAATACCATCAAATGCCCCGATTGTGAGGGTGAACTGGGCGCTGTGTACGAGTTCAACCTGATGTTTGGCACATCCATAGGTCCCGGTTCCAAGCGTATCGGTTACCTGCGCCCTGAGACTGCGCAGGGCATGTTCGTGGATTTCCCCAGACTATTGAGGTTCTACAGGGAAAAATTGCCCTTTGGCGTCACCCAGATAGGAAAAGCATATCGTAACGAAATTTCCCCGCGCCAGGGAGTTATTAGACTGCGGGAATTCACCCAGGCAGAGGCTGAGATATTCGTGGACCCCAGGGACAAGAGCCATCCCGGCTTCGACAGTATTAAAAATTATTCAGTAACATTATATTCAGACCCGGCCCAATCATCAGGCAAGGACAGTGTGGAGATGGGGCTGGGTGAAGCCGTGGAGCAGGGTATCATTGCCCACCAGTTCCTGGCATATGCCCTTGCCCTGACACACCAGTTCCTGCTGCGGGTAGGCGTATCCCCAGAAAGGTTACGGTTCAGGCAGCACATGAAGGATGAGATGGCTCATTATGCTGTGGACTGCTGGGATGCCGAGATACTGTCGGACAGGTTTGGCTGGGTGGAGATAGTGGGTATCGCTGACCGGACTGACTACGATCTCAACGCCCACAGCAGGGTCAGCAAGACCGACCTATCAGTGTACGTGGAGTATGCTGAGCCCAGGATCATTGAAAGAACAAAGGTCAAACCCGATATGGGTAAGATAGGACCTGCGTTCAAAGGTAAAGCAAAGTCCGTGGTCGATGCCTTGAATTCAATGGATGCGAAAAACCTGTCCGGTGATGCGATAACAGTTAATATCAGGGGGGAAGAGGTGACCTTATCAACTGACATGTTCGAAGTCCGGCAGTTGACCGAAACCATCCACGGTGAAAATATCGTGCCCCATGTCATTGAACCGTCTTTCGGTATTGACAGGATCATATATGCGGTCCTGGAGCATGCCTTCAGGGAAGAGGATGTGGAAGGCGAGGACGAAGGCAGGATCGTCCTGGGATTGAAGAGCGAAGTGGCACCGGTACAGGCTGCTGTACTGCCGCTCCTGACCAGGGATGAACTCAAGGGACCGGCGAGGGAGATCGAATCCGCACTCAAGCACAAAGGCGTGATGGTAGCATACGACGATTCGGGCACTATCGGCAGGCGTTACCGCAGGAATGATGAGATCGGTACGCCGTATTCCATTACCGTGGATTACGATACCCTTGAGGACGGTACCGTCACCATCCGGGACCGCGATTCCATGAAACAGGTCCGTTCCCCCGTTGATACGATTGCAGACACCGTACACGACCTTGTCCATGGTACTATCAGGTTTGAAGAAGCCGGCACCCCGATTGCATAATGTCACTCGGGTTGAATGCTATTACATCTTATGTCGATCCTCTCAACGGACCACTGATATCTGCGGTCTTGATGCTGGTATCCTCTGGAAATTAGACGTTTAGCAGTGACAGGGTATTCTCCACTCCCAATGCCACTCCCTCAACTTCGATACCGCCTTTGCCCTTAGCACCATCTCCCACGATATACAGTCCCATGATGGGGGTAGTATTGGTCGTGCAGGATCCTGATCCTGCCCGGTTGACAGGCCATCCGTCCCGGTAGCTCTGGACCATCAACACCTCGTATTCCTTGCCCTTGAATATCTCCTCAAGGTCCTTGAGCCCCAGTTCAATCTCATACTGGATATCACCGGATTGCAGTGCCTGGTGTGACATGATCAGATGTTTTCCCTCCGGAGCCAGGGTCGGGTCGATATTGGTGACCTCGTTGATGCCATTTACCCGTTGAGCATAGGGTGTGAACAATACGCCGCTATGGCCTATCAACGGCCTGTCTGCCCCCAATGATATCTTGATACCAGCAGATGGCCTGGCTGATTCCATTGCTGTCATGTATTCTCTGAACTCATCAGTGGTGGGGTGGTCATATAACTTTGCTGTTTCCTGATGCCCGATATCGCTGATGACCACATTCCCGAGAATGATCTCGCTGCCCGTTTCCACGCCCACTGCCCTGCCGTCCACCATCAATATCCTGTCTACCTGGCGGTTGGTATGGATAGTACCGGTGCCAGAAAGTATGACCTGTTCCAGGGCGTCAATGATGGCACTGCATCCTCCTACAGGTACGCCGGGACCGCCATACCGGCGCATGTTCTCAATAATTGCCAGTGTCTCACTCGCAGATACATCCTCACTACGCATGCTTAATGCCCAGCCGCAAAAAGCATCTGCCAGTTTGACCAGCCAGGGGTCGTTTATGAACGGTGAGAACCAGTCTTTAAATGAACCTTTCGTGGGTTTTATGATCCTGGATTTGAAGGTGAGATAGGTCAGTTTCAGCTTGTTGGTCCAGGAAAGGGGGCCTGAGAAATCATAAAATGAAATGTTCCTGATGCTGCCGTTATCAGGTATCCTGAGCACACCCATTGGTGATGAAGGGACAATATCCACGTCAGCACCTACCTGTCTGAGCATGGTTGCCAGTGGACCTTTATTACCATGGGGTATCATATGCAGGGCACCCGTTGTCAGTTTATACCCTTTGTAGTCCAGGTTGATGAACCGTCCGCCAATTACGGGCAGCCGTTCAAATATTTCTACCCTGTGTCCGGCCCTGACCAGCCGCGCAGCTGTGAGCAGTCCGCCCAGACCGCCGCCCACTATCAGGGCCTTCATGCTTCCTCCACGATGGCACCCAACGGGCAATATGGCAAACAGATACCACACCGGGTACAATTGTCACCGATACATGCCCTGCCACAAACCGAGATTGCTTCGCTGGGACAGATTACTACACACTGGCCGCATCCTACACAATCTGTACTGATTATCATGCTACCCCGATAAGATTTATGATGAAAATAGCGATTAATCGTATATAAAATATGAGCTACGCAATCGCCTGCAGATAAGCACATGATCATGTGCTGGCAGTAAGCGGTTTTACTCCGGTTCGAATCCGGACCTTGGCTTACAATCTTATTTTAAGGTTCAACTGGACATTGAATTACTGGATCAAGTCTTTTATAAATTCAATTCACTGCGAGAAGGACACAGAGTCTGGTCCTATTTAATAAAGGAAATTCCGGGCCATTTCATGCGCCTTACTGGTAACTTCACCCTTCCCATTCCCATTGCCCTCATATATCTTGATAACTTTCCGGGCCTTTCGCTGGTCTTCAGGACAGCCTGAACAGGTAAATATGAAATGAAGAAATCCGGTCTCGTAATCTTCAAAAGTATGCATATGTATATAATCTGTCCCGCATGTGGAACATGCACCCACGACTGGGATCTTCTCTGTGCAATGATCACATTCCTCGAAATATACGTCTTCTACTGCATTTTTGTTATTCACTACTGTTATTAAAGTCCTGCTTTTAGGTTTTTCCGTCAACAAGATATTCTCTCCTTTTAGTGATAACTATGTCTGGACATGCTGTTCGTATGCATGTTCGGGTATTCAGATATCAAATAGTGCAGATACTAACTTGTGCCAACTATTTAAACTTAACGATTATATGATACAGATTTTCGGAACCTATTCACCAATAGTGCAATTCGTAAAATTAATATAGTGAGTACGATTTTACATTCGCCATTCTCTGGAGTTTTTGCAATTGAACATGATGAGAACAGATAGATCGAATGGTAACAGCATATTCAAATTATTATCAAAGAAAAAAGCAGATAAAGCAGATAACAGTCTTTGCACGTACAAGATACGTCTCACGGATAGCCAAAAATCGTTAATGATAGATTGCAGGGGATGCACTACAGGCAATTCAGGGCTGGATGACCGTGTCTGCCGCAAAAATATCTTCCAGATAATGATAAGGGAACCCATGGTGGACAGGCTGGTACTGTCCCACCTGTATGACAGGGATTATGAAGGAGCAAGTCTCAGGAAGCTCTATATCCTGGCTGGGTTCATTGACAACCTGGGGGTGTTTGCTGATGCATATGTACCTGCTGCATGTGGAAATTGCCTTTCTGAACGGCAGGAGTTCATATCAGCTGTCCTTGAGACAGGATCGCATGACCCTATAGAGGCATACATCACACTTATTGCGAAGGTGGACTCGGGTGCTGCCTGCCATAACGGCGAACCGGAACAGGGACATGTATGTACAAATGATTATATTCAGATGCTTGCCAGTATGAGTGAATGTGCTGGCGGCCTGGGAGAGTGTATGGATGCAAACCTGTCGCCGGGAGAATATTACACCAGGACCATCAAACCCTATACCAGGCCAAAGTTCTCCACATCCCGCATCTATACCGAGCCTCCCGATAACGCTGTTTTCCTTGAGGGATATGATGTGAAAAGGAGCGGTGGACGGGCTATGGAGATTTCCCTGTACAGTCTGTCTGACCGGCCTGAGAGCCTGTACTTCCTTATTCCTCCTGAATATAACCTGCGACCGGAGGAACTGGGATTGCTGGAGTCGGTGCGCTCGCGCCTTATGCGACACCGCCCCAATGACCTTAATTTTGCAGATCCCGTGAACAGCAGGGAGTATTTCAGGCGGCGTAGCCAGCAAATACTTTCGGAGGAGGCTGGCCTCAAGGATATCAGGCTCAAACCTGATCAGATAACGGTGTTCGCTGATATCCTGGCGAAATATACCACGGGCCTGGGTATTCTGGAAGATGTCCTGTCAGATGCGAGGGTAACTGACATTTATGTGAATGCACCGGTAGATACCAATCCGGTCCATGTTGTCATTGAGGGTGAGGAGTGTTCCAGCAATATCTACCTGTCCCAGGATGACGTGGATACCATGATATCACGGTTCCGGGCACTGAGCGGGCGCCCCTTCGGGGAAGCGAATCCCATCCTTGACATGGACCTGGCTGAGTACAGAACAAGGGTTTCCTGTATCGGCAATCCATTGAGCTCTGGCGGACTGGCCTATGCTTTTCGCAAACATGCCCAGACACCCTGGACCCTGCCCAAGCTCATTAACGAGGGATCAATGACACCGCTGGCCGCGGGACTGCTGAGTTTTCTGGTGGACGGGCATTCATCCATCCTGATAGCGGGCGGTGTGGGTGCGGGCAAGACCTCGCTGTTGTCTGCCCTGCTGCTGGAAGTGCCCCAGAAATACCGCATCCTGACCATTGAAGATACGCCCGAGTTGCCGCTGAGGGACCTGCAACGTCTTGGCTGGAAGGTGCAGGGAATGAACACCCGCTCGGCCATTGCAGGCTCTGAATCAGAGATTGCGCCCGATACTGCACTGAGGGCGGCGCTGCGCCTGGGTAATTCCACGCTGGCTATAGGCGAGGTCAGGGGTCCCGAGGCCAGGATGCTGTACGAGGCCATGCAGGTGGGCACTGCCGGTAATTCGGTGCTGGGTACGATACACGGCGCATCCACCCAGACCGTGTACGAGCGCATTGTGGGAGCGCTTGGCGTGCCCGAGCAGTCGTTCAGGGCAACGGATGCGGTGGTGGTGTGTTCCAATATCAGGATAAGCGGGAGCATGCGTAAGAAGAAGCGGCTGGTGCAGGTCTCAGAGGTTACTTCGGGCAACTGGGATGGTACGAGCACGTTCTTCAATGAATTGATGATGTTCGATGCGGGTAATGACAGGATAGAACCTACTGACCTGCTGGATATGGGGCAGTCTGAACTGATCGGCAGGATCGCGGACAGGTGGGGTGTAAGTATTGACGAGGTGCTCCTGAATATCAAGATGAGGGCACAGATAAAAGGGATGATCGCCGAAGCTGGCAGGACCAGGCCCGAACTGGTGGAGGCTGACAGGGTGGGGCAGGCGAATAATATGTTCTGGCTACTGATGAATGAACTGCAGGATGAGGATGGAGGGGTTGATCTGGGTGAGGTGTATAGTAGGTGGTGTGGGTGGTATGAGGGAATTGTGCAAGGATGATTTGGGTTTGTAGGGGAAATCAAAAACAGGATATTGACCGGATTTTTCATTGTTCAATTCCATCTGTAATCATGAAAATGTAGCGTTTAATCTCATCTAGAACCATCATCTAGAACCATTTATTTAGCGTGGGGAAGAATTTCTGTTCACATAAAGTTACAATTTTGGCTTTGCCGGAAATGAACGGAATTTTGTTGATAGATATCTCTCTATATAAATATCTATATATATTTAATTGAATAAAATCGATGATTATCCCAAAATCACTATATACAGGCCCGGTACATTTGTATAGGGTATACCGTGACCCAGATGCGGGACCAAACTTGCCCCTGCCCCACGTACCGCTCCAGCTCCCCCACAGTCAGCAGACAGGAACATCGCCCCCACCTCGCATATCATTACACGGTCGGTTTCTTAAGAGAATTTATTCTGATAATTCTATTGGCACAAACCTGGCAACAATTGTATTATACACAAATGAAAATGCCAGTCCTCCTAATGCTCCATACAGGGCAGACCAGATAAAACCTGCTATCAATCCGATTGCAGTCAGATCAAAGCCGGGTAATCCCATGTATGCCGGTAGCACAAGTTTCCATAGGGGAACCCATGCAGGTTCGATCAAGACTCCAAAAGTCATACAAATTACATATACCAGAGCCAGCCAAGCACTGAACAGAATGGCTACTCCTTTATAACTTATCTTACGTAACTTCATATAATCCACTTCTCTATCTCAGAGGCTTTTCAAATCTCAGTATCCAGAATATCGGGCCAAGTCCCGTGTATCCAAATACAAAACTAGAACCCCCCATCATTCCAACCATATTTATCACAACTCAGGAATTATGGTAATGTATTGTTCTACTTTTAAATATAAATGTATTTTGGAAGCTGCAAAACTGAAAATCACTGCCAAATCAATATCAATATTTATAATAATCCAATATTCACACTGTTCACACCCTCAGCAGTAAGCTTAAAAATAAAACTCCTTCTTGCCTCACCGCCCCTCTTCCCCTCACTCCTCGCATACCATTTCACACCAGGGACATCAGATGCGGCTCAATGGATACCCCCTCAAGAATATCAGGCTGGGAAAACACCATCACTCTTTCAATATTATGATATGAGTATTTAACCACCATATATTATTTAAAAATTATTATTAATAAACAGTTATATTTTTTAAAATAATGTTTTTTAAGCTAATTTCACAAATTAGCACATTATAAAGGTTTATAAACTTAAATATACGACAATTTACCATTAAAAACTCTAAAAACTGCTAAAACAGTCAGAATGGTTATATTGGTGGTTGAATAACCGTCCCATTGGATTCTGTAAAAAGATGATTAAAAATTATCCATTTTACGGAATAAAAACGATAAAGAATAAAAGGAAAAGGTGATAAATGAATGTTTAAGAAAAAAATAACCTTAGGTTTGCTGATGCTTCTAACCATAACATTGGTTGGAATGCCACAGGCAGCGGCATTTAACAGCTACCTGAGTGAATTCAACACTATGTATGGGAGTTCTGACGCAGATATAGGAGTCTGCGAAGTCTGCCATGGAACCTCATATGGTATAAGGAATTCTTACGGGCAAGACTTTGCAAATAATAGCCATAATTTTGTAAATATCGAGTCTTTTGATTCAGATAATGATGGCTTTAGCAATATCGAAGAAATTAATGCCAGAACCTTCCCGGGCGATGCAAGTTCTAAACCAGCCCCTGTTAATCAGCCCCCTGTAGCCGATGCCAGTGGTCCATATTCGGGCGACCTCGGAGCCGGTATTGCCTTTGATGGTTCAGGCTCAAATGATCCTGATGGTACTATTGTATCATATGACTGGGACTTCGGGGATGGAAGCAAT
>JAMJFV010000139.1:2491-5249 GCA_023544495.1 ANME-2 cluster archaeon | reverse complement strand
AGGTGCTGGATGTGCCGAGGCAGGAGGTCATCACCAAGGATAATAGTCCTACCAATGTAGACGCTATCGTTTATATCAGGGTTGTCGACCCTGAAAAAGCATATTTTGAAGTGGTTAACTATCATATTGCCACCGTCAGCCTCGCCCAGACCACTTTGAGATCAGTGGTTGGCGATATGGAACTTGACGAGATACTGTATAACAGGGATTTCATCAACACCAAACTGCGGGATATCCTGGACGAGGCCACGGATGCCTGGGGTGTGAAGGTAGAGGCTGTAGAGATAAGGGAAGTCGACCCCGTAGGCACGGTCAAGGATGCCATGGAAGAGCAGACCTCTGCCGAGAGGAAGCGGAGAGCTGCCATACTGATCGCTGACGGCCAGAAAAAGGCTGCCATCCTTGAAGCCGAAGGTTCCAAACAATCCAGGATCCTCAATGCTGAGGGTGTCAGGCAGTCCAAGATACTGGAAGCTGAAGGTGAGCGGGTATCCAGGATACTTGTAGCCCAGGGCGAGTCCCAGGGTCTGAGAATTCTCAGTGTGGGTGCAGTACCCCTGGATAAGAAAGCCATCTCAGTGCTCAGTATGAACATGATGGCGAAGATGGCGGAAGGCCAGGCCACCAAGATAATCTTCCCGATGGAGATATCTAAGATGCTCAACCAGGTAGGCCAGTATCTTGGCGCCACCAGTGAAGTGCCTGAAGTTGGAGAATCCCTTGATGTGGAGAAGATAGTTGGTAAGGCCGAAGAAGTGCTGGGCAGAATACCAAAACCAGAAGAACTGAGACGGGAAGTTGAAAAGATAGAAGAGGCCATGGTGAAGGAGACCGCAGATTCATTGAAAGCAGGTGAGGCATTGAAGGAAAAAGCCGGGTCTGGAGAATCTGCCATCCACATCTTCAAGCGAAAGGATAAACAGTCCTCTGACGAACAGGAAAGCGGTTCAGAAGAGTGACCGTATCCGCCTGGGAGCGGTCGGACACCGCTCCTTTACCTTATTTTAAATAACAATAACATCATATTCCGGATATGTGAACGTCAGCATCAGGAATGCCATTATCAGCGATATACCGTCCATAAAAAGCATCCTGTCCCAGTACATACTGGAGACCGAACTGGTAGAGGACAACATCGACCAGTTCATTGTTGCCAAAAACAGGGGCAGGATCGTGGGATGTGCATGCCTGGATACTGGTGCGGGCGTGGTAGAGTTGAGGTCAATTGCAGTGCTGCCCGGATGGAAGAACAAGGGGCTCGGACGAAGGCTTCTCGAAACGCTGGAACAGCGGGCAAAGGGTATGACCGGCCGGATATATGTGAGGACAACAGCCAGGGGATTTTTTGAAAAGATGGGGTTCAGGGCACTGGATAATTCACAAAAACCAGTACTATGGCAGGACTGTGCTGAATGTGACAGGTTCGACGTGTGCATGCAGGTACCCATGGTACTGGAATTGAGGTGACAGGATGCTGACTCTGGGATTGGTAAACACGTATGATAAGATCAAGGTGCTGGACGCACATTACCGCTCCATTGCCAGGGCAGCACCCATTGCCTACAGCTACGGGTTCGCGCTGGCACTGTTCGATTACCCCTTCAGGATGGATGCAGAGGAACTGTGCGATTATGTGGCTGACAGGACCACGATCGGCAGGTCAGGACAGTACCTTGTCGAGATGCTGGAACATAACCGGTTCTTTGTGTTCGACCTGCCCAAAAAAGGATTCCAGCCCCAGTTCGGCGTGCCGGTTGTAACCACTTCCGGCCCGGACCCGAAAAAGGCTATTACCCCGGCGTCACTGGCCGGTGAGATACAGAAGGGGGGTTCATACCTGATGCTGGTTGGGCTGGGGCATAAAGGGCTGCCGAAGGAGCTGTTCGAGAGGGCGCGGTATCATCTGGATATTACAGGGAAGGGCATTCCGCTCGAGACGTGTACAGCTATCGGGGCTGTACCTGCGGTACTGGCGGCGCTGGTGGGGAAGAAGAGGTAGTCATTCACGGTTGCGTTCTTTTTCAGGTCCCTTATGTTCCCATTCTTTCGTAAGATGCTTACCATCTAACACCGGCGAGTTTTAATGAAAGTTCGTTCAATAATTTACCAGTAGGGCTTTGAGATCCGAATTTGTACAATTGGATTCTGCCTCCCTTTTTTGTGGGGCTCATTATCTGGTAGTGTAATAACGTATCTTTCATATCAAAGACTGTTGATTTCGAAACTCCAGAAGACTCAGCCAGTTCTGTCAGATCTAAAACTGAAATATCCATTTACAATCACCGATTTGACTGTATTTTCCTGATGAATGAAATTTCATCTGCCTTTTACCCGAAATTATAGTAATTACCTTTTCAAGAGCACTGCTAATGCAAAAACCACCAGCAGTCCGGCAATTATTGACAAACCGGGCACGTCAAATCCATCCCCCGGAAAGGTAGTCTCCTGTGAAGGGACAACGGTCCTCAGCGGAACAGGTGTCACACCCGCCCCTTCCCCGCTCGCGTTAGCATACGAGGTCAATTGCACGGTCGTCTTGGCCAGCACCCTGGCATAATTATACTCCACGATCTGCTGGCTGGGTGACTCGAGCGAATCCGCAAACTCGTATGCACTCACTGCCAGAATAGGTTCAATACCCGCACCCCTCGCCTCTTCAATGGCTATCACGGCAGCATTGGCACTGCGCTCTATCTTGGTATCAATATCTGCATACCCCATCAGGCTGATTGAAGTACTGGCCTGCACAATGGCAAGT
>JAMJFV010000139.1:0-2481 GCA_023544495.1 ANME-2 cluster archaeon | reverse complement strand
AAGTGATGAATCGAAAATGGCCCCGCTATAATACCCCCTGTCATATTCTATCCTCGCCCTCTCAAGGGAATCATCAGCATCCCTCAACAACCCCCAGAGCCCGTGCAGGTTCTGCACTTCACTGACAATGGTCTGTGCATATGTGACCACTGATGATGCCGTCCCTACATACCAGCCGGCCCGCTCCTTCAACGCGGCATCAGAAGTAACATGCTCTTTGTTTACCAGTGACAGCCACCAGTGCACGGTTTGTGCTCTCATGGATGCCCACGCAAGCGATTCAATGAATATCACATCTGATTCGGATGACCGTGCATCGTCCAGGAACTGCTCTGCCATCACTACCCGTATCTCAGCGGCACCCACACTATCCACATCTAATATTCCCCCCTCCTTGAATCGTTCCAGTTCAAGCTGACTATCATTTATCTCCGTGCTTACAGTATCTAAAAGACCGGTCAGATATGCCTCGCTATCGTTCGCATCCTCATATTCCCCCCACCACTGAATGAACTTCAGGTTCTTGAGTACCATCAGTCCCATATTGGTGGCAGCATAATACTGCTCCTGATCATATGCCGTCTCTCCATTCTTCAGCATCTCCCGCTGGACCTCAAGCGTACTGTTAAACCTGTTTGAAATATTCTGTGTTGCCTCTATCATGTGTTTTGCTTCATCGAGCACATTCCGGGAGAGGGGACGCAGCGTGTCCATATATTCGGCTGACCAGACACCTTTCGCGGGTTCCGGCACTTCGATGACGTAGCCGGTAAATAGTTCCACGGCATCCTCGATATTCACAGCCTCGACCACTTTTACGCCCTGTGCATTCCCTTGTTTTACCACGTTCACCTCGAAAGTCCTGTCCTCGGTCGTTACAACCGGGCCATCATGGTTGATCCTGGTTTCTGTGACAATTACTGTGGTCTGACCTTCAGGTACGATAAACAGGGAAGCACCTTGCCGGGCAGCAGCATCCAGTTTATAGGGAATGCCTCCCACCGGTCCAATACTCCCGTCAGGATTCATCATACCTGTAATGACCACACCTTTTTTCACAGGCAGTTCCTTGATATCAGCAATGGCGGCTACGGTTAGGGCAGCACCGGCGGAAGGACCGCTGATGATAGGGGAAGTGACCTCGATTATGAAATAAAAGTCATGCTTGCTGGGGTCGATCCCGGTAATGTCTGAAGCCACCAGCGTTGCCATACGGGCCGAACCCTGCATATCCACCTGGGTATAGGGCTGGGTATCCACGAATACATGACCATCGCCTTCAGTTACAATCACGGTAGCATTGAGCATGACTCCCGCTTCCCCTTCTTCTGTAGTATATGCGGCAACCAGAGGAACGGTAACTCCTTCCTCCAGATGTACCGCAGATACGGGAACCACGAGTAGGAGTACCATGAAAATAACCGCAGGAATCCTCGTATACCAAAAGTTTATTGCGCTCATCAGGTTTGCCTTCTTTATGTTCGTCAGTGGCATATTATCCAGGGACACATCCCACTGACAATGTTATTCAATTAATATATTTACAGGACTGCGCTCTTGAATGCTTCCAGACCCATATCATCAATGACCCTGCCCAGGCGTTGCTTCTCGCCCCTGGCCTTCATGAATTCAATAATCCTTTCCACCAGTTCAAGTGCCCCGGCATCATCCAGTCCTTCTGCAATGATATCTGCAATTCTGGGTTTGATACCTGAACTTCCGCCCGCCATGAGTTTCCAGCCTTTGGTCGTTCCGATAAGACCGATGTCCTTTACACTGGATTCTGCACAGGTGTTCTGGCATCCCGATACTCCCATCTTTAATTTGGAAGGCAGTTCCATGCCGTGATATAATCCGTCCAGTTTCAGGCCAACACCCACTGAATCCTGTTGACCGCGTTTGCAAAACGTAGTTCCGGGACAGATTTTCACGCTACGAACACATAGCCCGATGGCCGCACCCGGAGCCATGCCCAGGTCAGACCATATGCTGTCAAGGTCCTCTGCCCTTAATCCTACCAAAGCAATGCGCTGTGCCGAAGTGATCTTAACGGCAGTTGCGTTGTATTTTTCAGCCACGTCAGCGATCTTGCGAAGTGTATTTACATCCATTATACCTCCCGGGATGTGCGGGGCTATGGCATAGGTTTCTTTGTCTCTCTGTACAATTGCTCCTTTTTCTGGAATATCATCTGACATTATTTCTAATCTCCACAATAGTAATACTGTTTATGGGTAATATGGATTATGTCATTTCGCTTCATTATTACTTTCGTCCCGCTCTTTGGTTAAATATATCTTCCATCCAAATAATCTACATCCTGTCTCCCTAACACGAACAACCAGGAGGCTTGAGGAATCAGAAATGATACAGGATACAGCTAAGCAAATTCAAGAGCGTTTTAGCCAGAGGGGTATTAACATACCCGGTAACGAAATTGAAAGTCGACTTGAAAAACTTATTTACGAGTTCAAGGTCCCG
>JAMJFV010000138.1 GCA_023544495.1 ANME-2 cluster archaeon | reverse complement strand
CCTTCTTTTCGCTGGCTGCTAAAGTACAGATCAAGATAAGAACCGAAAAGGTCAGATAATGATCGGCAAACAGCACGAGGAAATGAATAATCGCGTCGTAGCTCGTTATAAAGCTGGGTTTGTATTTGACGATTAAAGGTTGATAGATATTCTTTCGAGATTTCAAGGGACATTAGTACCACCGATATTGTTTCGGTGGCAAGGTTAGTAAACCAATTGGTCAAATGGGAGTATTTTGGCTTTTCATCCTCTTTTTTACGGATTCCATGGAGTACTTCTGATATGTTCCTTCAATACTTTTTGCAGTTTGCGCAGTGAATGAATCCATCTTTATGTTTGTGCTTTGTATCTCGTATTTTCGCACGGAATTCTTCTATCAAAGTGGCATTGAAATTATGTTGAATCAGAATAAAAAAGTATGTTAAAATGAAATTGAGAACGTGAGGACGTCCCCTTTGTTGAACAAGGGATCACCCCCACCTAAAACCCAAACCTTCGCTCACTTAACGAACAGCTCACCCTTACCGCTAACGATCACATCGCCCACGTACTTGGTGAACTCCACACCATCAATAGCCTCGATCCCCTCGCGCTGGTACACAGGCATCATATTCTCGACCTCCCCCTTCACGATAATGGTACCTTTGGTCATCTCGCTGCCAGGCATAGTGGTATTACCCTCAATGACGATCCTGCCACCCTTGTTGGACAGCCCCGGCATGATACCGGCATTACCTTTGATGACAATCTCACCACCGCACATGTGCTCACCCGCGAAATCATTGGCATTGCCAAACACCGTGATCTTACCGCCGCGCATACCACAGGACTCGCCGCGATAACCGGAACCGACATAAAATGCTGCATTGCCCTGGACATTTATCTCGCCGCCCGTCATCTCCTGGCCGACCCATGAATCTGCATTGCCTTTGATAGTGATGATGCCGCCCTTCATCTTTGCACCGCATCTCATATCTACGTCACCTTCGATCATGATGCGCCCGCCTGTCATACCTTCACCGATACGCTTAACCCTTGCTACATTGCCGTTGATCTCGATCTTTACATCATCTGCCGTCTCAGCACTGCCGTTGACCTTAATCTCGAACAACTCTGATAGCGGTCTTGGCATATTGCCTTCGTATGCTATAAGTGCGCCAATTTCACTACCGCTCTTACCTGCAAAATAATCAGGTGTTATTACTTCCCCCTCAACAGAGATCTTGAACTGTTCTTTTGGTACTAAAGTAACTGTCTGCATCCTTCACACCTCCTTTACTGGTACTCCGTTTCCAATACGACCGGATGTTCTACATACTCGTTCTGAACCATGTAATTGCCCATGTTCACAGAATAATAGTTCCTGAACTTGAACTTCAGGTCATCCATCATCCTGCCGTATCCGTCATTGTCCACTGTTGTCCTTACCCAGAAAGTCCTGCCCTTTGGTGTGGCAGTTATCGTACCGTCCCTGGCAACTACCTCTCCGCCTTTTATGGTATAGGCCGAGCGCCTGAACCCCGCCTTTACCTTATCATATTCGATAGTGGCATCAGTCTCGTCTGGCTTAATATCGTAAATGGCAATATCAGCGTCTGCACCTGTACCCAGATGGCCCTTTCCTTGCTCGACCAATCCCAGCACTTTTGCATGGGCGGCTCTGGTCTTGATTGCAATATCATACCAGTCCAGCTCCCGTTCAATACCGGTGATATGCCATCTATCATATGCCTTTTCAGTGATCTTGGCTATGGCTTCTTCACGCTTCTTCTTGCTCATTAGCAGTGTCATAGCCTCTGGATAGTTCTCGTACGGACCACCATTCGGATGATCAGTGGTCAACAGCACCTTCCACGGGTCCTTTGTAAGCAAAGCCAGTTCCAGGCCCATTGCCCACATGACTCCATAGAAATAGACCTGAGGTGAATAATACAGGGGAGTAACACCTGATACGTCCTCCAGTTCAACATCACCGTTCCCCCACCTGGCCTTGAAAGTAGTCGAATTTCTATATTGCACAGGCCCGTCCGCTGTCATAGTAGTTGCGCTACCGAATATCATTTGGCCCATATCTATTGTCAGGAAATCATTTTTATTCAGGTAATCAGCAATGACATCCGTTTTTGACACAAAATCACCCCAGTGGTTCCCGCCCAGTGAATTGAACATAACATGGGTCACATGCAGGGATTGTCTATCGCGTCTGGATTTAATATCTTTGCAGATGTCAAAACTTGCCAATGTAGTCTCATAATTACCAGGAACACCCAGGTTATTGCAGTGCAGGTGAATACTATGGGGAAGGTTCATCTTCTCGTTTACCTCTGCCAGGTTCCTGATTATCTGCCTGGGCGTTACTTCGAAATTGGGGACCGGGTCGTCCAAACCGGACACGTTCTTGCCAAAACCCCATGCTTCACCCCCGCCAGGATTCACTACCTTGACGCCCCAGCCTCTCGATGCCAGCAGTCCCCAGGCCACATATGCAGCCAGCCTGTCCTGGTCATCTTCGCGAATGGCATCCATGACCATCCAGTTGCTGCCGAACAGGGTCAGGCCACCCTTGTCTATGATGGGGATCTCTTCCAGTTCCTCATGGGTATGCCGTGCCTTCATTATGGGGATAGCTGCCTCAAAAGCCGTGGTGTAGCCCATTTCTGCATACCGGTATCCCATGGCATACACATTAGGTACCGTATATCCGGTATAGGGTCTTGTAATGGCCGTCCTGGGTTTAATGCCAGTACGGGAATCCTCAGGGCGCATGATCCTGCCCACGTTCACTTTGCTTCCGGCAATATGGGTATGTGCATCCACACCGCCCGGGTATACAAGACGGCCACCGGCATCAATGGTCTGGGCACTGTTGCCCACACTATCCACGATCTTACCATCCTTAACGGCAATATCCATCAGGTCCCCATTGACGCCATTGATCGGATCATATACCGTTGCGTTCTTTATCAGCATTTCACTCATGACGAAGCCCCCTTTATTTCCCTTACCTTTGCAATTATCTTGTCCAGCACCTCTTCATCTGACGGAAAATCAACATCGACCAGTTTCCTCATTCTCAGGCTTACACCGTCCATCCTGTATGCAGTACCTTCAAGCTCCACACCAGATACCTTTGTGGGTATCACGATATTGGCCATCTCGGTCGTGGCACTGTGGAACGGGTCGATATTTATCACCGGTACTTTCCCCATCCGCGCAATTGACTGGGCAGGGAAATGTGCTCCTGCGTCCCCGGCAATGATAAATGCAGCATCGATCTCCTCCCGCATCAAAAGGTCATTGGAGCAGGTCTCGCCCGGGTTATAGTAGGGATAGCCCCTTGACATATCCACTGCATTGACGAACCCGGTCTCCCATGCACATACATTGCCAAAACCTGTCACATTATAGTGACCGCGCATGGGTATGATACTGTGCTTGCCATGGGCATTCAGCTCAGTGACAAGGGATACAGCATTATCGATGTTCTTGTACTTGCCCCGGCTCTGGGTCAGTCCCATGCCGAAATAGACAATACCGAACTTTGCCCCCTTCAGGGTCTCTGCCACTTCTACCAGCTTTTCTCTGGATATGCCACCAACGGTATCCGGTACCACATCGACCCTGCCGGCCACAATGGCCCGAAGAGCAGATAGCACCATATAGTCCTCACCAGGGTTCACCTGTACATACTCATCAGCCAGATTGGCAGTATCGGTCTTTCTCACATCAAAGACCACCACCTTCCGGGACCTGCGTCCCTTGTTTGTAAAAAATCCTTTATTGAATACCGAATACCTGCCCATGTGCCTGGGATGGGCATGAACCGGGTTGCACCCCCAGAACACTACCACATCGGCCCTGTTGGCGAACTGGCCCAGGGTACCGGTAGGAAGTCCTTTCTCGTGGACACCCAGGGCAGATGGCCCGTGACACACACTGGCCGTATTATCAATTATACCGCCCACTTCTTCCGTGAGCAGGACACCTTTCTTCATCATCTCGCACAGTCCCGAAGCCCAGCCATACAATAGCGGGCGCCTGGAATTGGCAAGTATCCTGGCAGACTCGTTAATGGCCTCGTCGTAGGACACTTCCCTGAACTCGCTATTTTTATTATCACGCATCATGGGCGCTTTTATCCTGTCATGGCCCCGAATCTTGCTTTCACCGATCTTGCAGGCGTGCATTATGTCAACTACTTTGTTATTCTCCACTTTCACTGCAAGGTCATCACACAAACACCCGCAAAAAGGACAGAGTACGTCTTTTATTATCATTTTGTATCCTCCCTCATTTCAACCTGGCCATGAGTTGTTGCATGGTCGGTGCCGTTTCACCCGTTGGTGTAACAACTGCCGGAATTCCTTTAAATCCGGGCATGCCACACCCACACGTATTCGGGTCGACCACTGCATTTGCCCAGGGTCCCATTGGTATGAAAATAAGTCCGTCAGGGTTACCCTCGCAGATCTTAAGCGGTACGACCACACTGCCAAAATCGGTGGTAACCTTGACATTATTACCAGGTTCCACACAGAGCTTTCCCGCATCTGCGGAGTTCATCTCACAATACCCTGCGGCATCAAAATATGCCTTTGAAGTCTTATTTTCCAGGTTACACCCCTGGTCAACAGTTCTTCCCGAAATGAAAGTTGCCTTCAAATCCATTAAATTCCCTCGTTTGAATGTATAATTCCGTAAACTTTAATTACCCTGATATTCTGGCCTTACAGGTAGGCTACTATCCCTATATTTGGTCATCTACTTACTTATTTAAAAAGGATGTGTTTTGTTCCGAACTCTGGATGCAGGTCAGAACATCTCCAGTTGGGTTCCCGCTTTCCTCTCAATTGCTCTTCGATATATCAGGTCGGCTGTTACCACATCCTGGATAGCAAGACCGGTAGAATCAAATACTGTTATCTCTGCATCACTTTCCCGGCCCGGTTTCTTACCGCTGACGACCTTGCCCAGTTCGGCATATATTTCATCAACAGAAAAAATACCTTTGGAAATAGGGACATTCACCTCTCCGGAATGAGACGCCTGAGCCACGGCATCTACAACGACTTTTGCCTTTTTCAGTATCATGGGGTCCAGTTCTTCCTTACCGGCTGCGTCCGCACCAATAGCATTGATATGAGTTCCTGCTTTGATCCACCCGGCCCTGACCAGCGGACTTCGTACAGGGGTCGTTGTCACCAGAATATCACAATCGCACACTTCATGAACATTTAGCTCCTTTATTATCT
>JAMJFV010000137.1 GCA_023544495.1 ANME-2 cluster archaeon | reverse complement strand
CAACGGAACCATAACGAGCAGTGGTTCTCCAGTTGCAAATGCTTTAGTCTCAACAAACGGTGACAGTTCTTACACAGACTCCAATGGGAATTATTCATTGAGGTTGCTGGGAGGTACCTATACTGTAAACGTGAGCAAGTTACCTGAATTCAATGATAATTCCGTCACAGGTGTTGAGGTTATTGTTGGCACGACAACAATACAGGATATTGTTCTTACGGCAAAACCAGTAGGAACGATACAGGGTACTGTTAAAAGTTAAACTTGGTAAGATATCAAAGAAACTGGAGTAAAAGCATATCTGCAATATTTGGAACGACCATAGGTGATGTCATAAGAAAATATACAGTCTTCATGACGTCACCTATTTTATAATTTGATAGTACTAAAATAAGAGCTTTTTTCATTCATATGAAGAGATAGACTATTTACTCTATCATTCCAATTTTGAAGAAATTCTACAGTTTACGAGGTATTCTTCAGGTTCATGTATGACTTTGAAGTTTCATTTTGAAAAGTAACAAACGTGGGTTATGGTCAAAACACTATTGTGTTGATGATGAGTCAATCATAATTATAATAATAAGTATAATTATAATTATATATTTTTAAAGCGATATATTTATAACGTTAGAAGATATGAGGGAATAGGGAAGATTATTTTTATATTGGTGAAAATTATGATCATAAAAAAGGTTTGGAATTCATATTTATTAATAGGATTTTTATGTATATTAGCAATTATATTTGTTAATTCCGGTGTCAACGCGACAGCTTATGAAGATATCGATCGAACATTAACGATGATACCGGCAAATCCTTTCGTGGGGGATGCGGGTTCTCCCGATGAAACATCATCATCAGCAATCTCATTATCTGCCGCTTCATCACTCGCATCATCACAAACCTCTTTTACTCCAGCCAGTAATAATCTGAGTAATTTATCTTCAGATTACCATGAAGTTGTAACCGCATCAGTTGGAGCTGGATTCAACATCTCAGGTTACAAGATCAATTACTTTGATAATACTGGCCTCCCTGGCTGGAATATCACAATTGCGAATGACACAATGCAAACAAGCACATTAACTGACAGCAACGGCTTCTACGAATTCACGAACTTTATAAACGGTACATACACCGTATTTGAAGAACAGCGATCAGATTGGACGAACGTCAGTCCAGTTTTCCGGGATATCACGATCTCAGGTAAGGATGAAATGTACGTAAACTTCACAAATAACCCGATGCGTATTGTCTCAGACGATTTTAGTGCTCCAACACTTAACACCTCGCTCTGGACAAAGATCGATCCACAAAATGACGCAACATTTACTATTGCAGGTACCGGCACCTCTGATGCATTGTTAAGTATCAGCATACCTGCTGGTACATCGCATGATGTATGGGGTGGCAACAACCTTGCCCCACGGATTATGCAATCTGTCAGTAACACGGACTTTGAGATCGAAGTCAAGTTTGAGTCTCAACTGTCATCCCAATATCAAATGCAGGGAGTCATTATTCAGCAGAATGATTCCAATTTCTTGCGTTTTGATATTTTCACGGATGGGACTAATATTAGGGTCTTTGCGGCAAGTTTTTCAGGAGGTATCTCCACGAAAAAGAGTGATGTTACAATTATCCCTGGCAATCCCTTATATCTTAGAATAAAACGCCTGGGAGATCAGTGGGCGCAATTTTATTCCTATGATGGAACACATTGGACAACAGCTGCTAACTTCAGCCATCCATTAACAGTAACCTCAATAGGGCCTTTTATAGGAAATGCGGGCAGTTCTCCACCAGCTTTTACCGGTCTGATCGATTATTTCTTCAATGCCGCCTCTCCTATTATTCCTGAGGATCCAGACGATACGGCTCCACCATCAATTATTGATTATACACCTACAGGAACTGATGTTCCAGTATCCGCTCAAATAAATGTGACGTTTAACAAATCGATGGATCAAACATCTGTCGAGTCCGCGTTCTCAACGTCTCCTGCAACTTCGGGGAGCTTTACATGGAACGGTAGTATCATGACGTATATTCCAGATTCTGATCTCACTGGTAACACGACATATTCGGTAACTATTGGTACAAGTGCTATGGATCTGGCAAACAATCCTCTGCAAACAGAGCATACATGGCAGTTCACGACAGGGTTTACTATTAAGACAGGATTTACTATTATCTCAGATGATTTCAATGCTCCAGCCCTGGATACATCGATCTGGACGATCATCGATCCAATAGGTGATGCCAAATTTACAATAGTAGGAAATGGTACCCCTAATGCATTATTATCTATCACAATACCTGCAGGTACCTCCCATGATGTATGGGTCGGTGGAAACTACGCACCACGAATAATGCAGACAGCAAACAACTCGGATTTTGAGATCGAGCTGAAGTTCCAATCCGAGATGACCTCAAAATATCAGACGATGGGACTGATTGTCGAGCAGGACATCAACAACTATCTCAGATTTGATTTTGTAAGAAATTCGCTGACAACACGAGCCTTTGCAGCAAGTTTTGCAGGTGGGTCCCCCACAGTAAGATATAACATTGATATCACTCCAGGCAATCCCTTATACATGAGGATTAATAGGACAGGGAACCAGTGGAGACAATTTTATTCGCACGACGGTACGGACTGGATATCTGCCGCAAACTTCAATCATACAATAACAGTGACCTCGATAGGACCTTTTATAGGGAATGCGGGCAGCTCTCCACCAGCTTTTACCGGCCAGATCGATTATTTCTTCAATACTTCTTCACCTATATTACCTGAAGACGAATTCGACACAACCCCTCCAAACATTACTCTCTGGTACGGAAATTCCCAGAGTTTCGGACACATTGGCGTCCCCCAGCAGTGGGTAAATATTCTGGGCAATGTGCAGGATGAATCCGCAGTTGCTTCTATTACCTATTCCCTGAACAATGGAAGTGTTCAGGATCTTTCCATAGGCCCCGTAGCTCGCCGCCTTCAGTCCGTAGGTGATTTCAATATCGAGGTCAACCACACTGACCTCGTGTGCGGAGATAACCAGGTAGTCATCAATTCGACGGATACCTACGGAAACACACAGAGAGAAACAGTATCGGTTAATTACTCCTGCAATACTATTTGGCCGGTAAACTATACAATCGACTGGAGCAATGAGGCAAATATCTACGATGTTGCCCAGATCGTAGATGGTCTCTGGATCAAAGAAACAAATAGTATCCGTCCCGTAATAATTGGTTATGACCGTTTGATTGCTGTCGGGGATATGACCTGGGATGATTATGAGATTACCGTGCCGGTCACTATCAATGAACAATTGGATTCTTCATTGCCATGGGGTCCGAATTTTGGTGTTATTATGAGGTGGCAGGGGCACTACGACAGGACAGAAGAACCAAGAGACGGATGGTGGCCACTCGGAGCTCTTGGTGTTTACATATGGGTCCCCCACCTGAACGATTATAGACTGCGTATCATAGGGAACAACATGGCCGTCATCGCAGACGATACAAGCGGAAAACATCTGGAAGTGGGTATTCCCTATATGTTCAAGATGAGGGCACTGACCAATGGGACAATAACTCGGTATTCTCTCAAAGTGTGGGAACAGAACATGAGCGAACCTGCCGAGTGGACGATCAGTGGTAATAGCGTCTCAGGAGAATTGAAACATGGTTCAGCTATGCTGATTAGTCATTATTCCAATGTGAGTTTCGGGAATGTCAATATCAAAGCACCACCATTCGGTGATCCCATGTTCCCGATGCCCCCGATTATAACGATGCAGCCTATGAACCAGACGTCAATCAATGGGAGTGTGGCGACATTCAGCGTTGCAGCCAGGGGAAGCACACCTTTGAATTATCAGTGGAAGATAAATGGTGTGAACATAACGAATGCAACAGGTCCTTCCTATACAACTCACGCAACAACATTATCAGATGGCGGTACAAAGTTCAGTGTCATTGTGTCGAACGTTCATGGCAGCTTAACAAGCAATGAAGCGACACTATTTGTAATCGAAGCTCCACCCATACCGTGGTGGAATACATCACGCCCCTTCCGTGTACCTGTAACGGTTAACGCTGCAAGGTTTGAGCGATATGAAAAACCAGTTGACGTGAGCCTGAACTTCACCCATTTGTTAAGCATACTGGAACAGACCGGTACATTTGATGAAAGTTCATTGCGCGTTATTGAGACCGATAGCCTTGGGGTGGAATTGTTGAACCCTGCGGTACCATTCCAGTTCGATAAAGACACCGGCTTCAATGCGGATACGAAAGCATCAGGTACCATAGTCTTCATTATGGAAGGGACAACACCCGCAAATATGAATCGGTATTATCATATTTACTTTGGCTTAACAGGTGGATCGTATATCCCTCTGCCAGTAGCACCGCAGGTAGCATTTACCGATAATGTCATGGATGAGGGGCAACTCAGCTATCAGATAGGGACTGCTGGTAGCACGTACTATTTCCAGAAGCAGGCAGGTGGTTTCTCCAGCCTGCTCGATTCATCCGGCAATGACTGGATCAGTTATAATACGAATTCTGGTTCAGCAGGAACATATCGCGGTATTCCCAATGTTTATACCGGGGGTATTTTCCACCCCGGAGGGACATCCTGTACAAGCAGTATAATCTCAAAGGGACCGCTAAAGATAAGGTTACGGTCTGTCTGTACAGATGGAAAATGGGAAAGTCTTTGGGACTTCTATCCCGGATATGCTACAATGACCATGGTGAAAGCTGGCGGCAAGTACTGGTGGCTCTACGATGGTACTCCTGGTGGAATCTTGGAACCCGATAAAGATTTCATTGTCAGACCGGATAATTCAAAGACTTTGCTTTCACAGAGCTGGGACAATGATCTGACAACCCAGGAATGGGCATATTTCAGTGATCCCACAGCTGGTCGTTCGTTTTTCGTTTCACATCACGAGGACGACACAATCACAGATTCCTACAGGCAGATGGATGGTAAGATGACAGTATTTGGCTTTGGCCGAACTGCTTCGTCCAAGACCGGACTATTGACTTCTGCATCCCAGAAATTCACAATGGGTCTTATGGATGGAACTGAGTTCTCACAGAGCGCAAAGACCGTGTATTCAGCTTATAAGGATCTAAGTATTACGAAAGGCACTATCGAACAATATGACAGTGCAACGCTTCCAATTATTGTGACACAGCCTGCAGACAGTACTGTTAGAACGGGAGCGTCCGCAACATTCAGTGT
>JAMJFV010000136.1 GCA_023544495.1 ANME-2 cluster archaeon | reverse complement strand
CTGGCACCGTATATCAGTTTCGTGGAACTGGGACTGAGTGCTGACACTGACCTGGCCGACCGCATCAGTGAACTGCACAGGCTGACATTCCTGACCAATAGTGATGCCCACAGTCCCTGGCCCAATAAACTGGCACGGGAATTCAACAGGTTCCGGATGGAAGATATCACATTTGGTGAACTTGAAAAAGCCATACTCAGGCAGGATGGCCGGGGTCCGGTGATGAATGTAGGACTGTTCCCCCAGGAAGGGAAATACCACGAATCTGCATGTATTCGCTGTTTCAGGCATTATACCCTGGGGGAGAGTATAGAGAAGAACTGGCGCTGCACCTGTGGCGGACGCATTAAGAAAGGTGTACGTGACCGGGTGGAGGAACTCGCAGACAGCCATGCTCATCCTGCTCACAGGCCGCCCTACCTGCACCTGGTACCGCTGTCAGAGATCATCATGATGGCACTGGGGACCAAAAGTACCACGACCAAAAAGGTCAGGGATGCATGGGAAATACTGGTGGACAGGTTCGGTAGCGAGGTTACCGTGCTGCTGGATGCTGAACTTGATGGTATAGAGGGAATAGAGCCTGCGGTGATACATACTGTCAACATGTTCCGCGAAGGCAAGGTCAGGGTGATACCGGGCGGTGGCGGTCAGTATGGTAGAGTGGAACTGGATGACGAAATCATGACTTCGTTTGTGGTAACAGAACAGGACCAAAATACAACCCATGCCGAGGGTCAGCCACAGCGATCACTGATCGATTTCTGAGGAGAAATAAGAACATAAGAACAAGGCTTTCCTATGAACATCGACCTCACATACTGGTATCTCTTCCCTGCGGGTCTGGTCATTGCCACTCTTGCAATGTCGGCAGGTATCTCAGGCGCTAATTTCTGGATACCAGTATATCTTATCTGTGTAAAACTGGACCCTCGTATCACGTTCTGGCTGGCACTTATTACCATGATATTCGGGTTCGGAAGCGGAGTAGTGAGAAACATTTACCAGGGGACTGTGAACTGGTACCTGGTCAGGCAGTACCTTATTCCCACAGTACCGGGTGCTGTTCTGGGGGCTTTGTTAACCTCCTATGTCAATGGTGAAGTCCTGGTATTCACTTTTGGTTCATTCATCCTCATATACGGAAGCTATATGCTCAAGTCCTGCATCTCATCCCCAAAAGCACAGATCAGGCATGATAAGGTTTTCCGGGGTATCGGATTTTTGGCCGGGTTCATGAAGGGACTCATTGCAACAGGCCTGGGCAAGTTGATAGTGCCGGGAATGTGGAACCACGAAAAGGTCCGCCATCCGTCTGAAGTGATAGGTTCGGCCACCGTTATCATATTTATCGTGAATGTTATTGCTGCCCTGACAAGGATGAACCATGAATTCATAGGCGTATTGACAGATAACACCAACATTTTGTCCAGTATCCTGGTATTCGTTTTCCCGTCAGTGGTTATAGGCGGACAGATAGGACCCAGGATTATAAAGGATATGAATGCTGCTCATCTGAAGCTTTATATTTCAGTGCTGTTAATATGTGTGAGCCTGCTCATATTTTCCAGGTTACTGCTCTGAATTTACGGCAGGTCACGGTATTCCTTCATCTGAAATGAAAAATACTTTAACTCAACAGATACGATGAAGTTTATATGAAATACTGGCAGCCCAAGTATGAAAAAATGCATCGAAGTGATATCAGGGCACTGCAATTAAAACGGCTGAAAAATGTCGTAAAGAATGTTTATGACCATGTACCTTTTTACCGGCAGGGATTTGGGAATGTAAGGCCGCAAGACATCACCGATCTGGAAGATATAGCCAGACTTCCAACCACCAAAAAGACCGACCTGCGTGAGAATTACCCCTTTGGCATGTTCGCCACATCCATGCGTGACGTGGTGCGTCTGCATGCATCCAGCGGTACCAGCGGGAAATCCACAGTGGTGGGTTATACGGCCGGGGATATCGGGACCTGGAGCGACCTGATGGCACGCAATTTCACCATGGTAGGTCTCGGACCAGATGATGTGTTCCAAAACGCAGTCAATTACGGCCTGTTCACAGGGGGACTTGGCATCCATTTCGGGATTGAGCGGATCGGTGCAATTGCAGTACCCAGCGGTACGGGCAATACCAAACACCAGCTTGAGATGATGATAGATTTCGGTGTCACTGCCCTGCACTGTACACCTTCCTATGCCCTGTATCTGACAGAGACCGCCCGGGAACATGATCTGGTGGACCTCCTGTCCCTGAGGATCGGCTGTTTCGGTGCTGAACCCTGGTCTGCCAATACCAGGAGGGAACTGGAAGAGACACTGGGCATCAATGCGTATGATTCTTACGGCCTGTCCGAGATGTTCGGTCCCGGCGTTGCTTTTGAATGCCAGGAAAAGGACGGCCTGCATATCTGGGATGACCATTTCCTGGTCGAGGTGCTGGACAGGGACGGAGAGGTCGTAGCCCCGGGCGAGAGGGGCGAACTGGTATTGACATCGCTTACCAAGGAGGCCATGCCATTGATACGCTACCGCACAGGTGACATTACCATGATCAGGGAAGATGAATGCCCGTGCGGGCGCACCCATACTATACTTGAAAAAGTGGTAGGCAGGGCTGATGATATGCTCATCGTGCGTGGTATTAACGTATTCCCGTCCCAGATAGAAGGGGTGCTCATGAACATTCCCGAAGTTGGCGACCAGTTCCAGGTGGTCATTGACCGCAAGCGTCACAAGCTGGATGAGATGCATATCAGGGTGGAACTGACTGACCGGGGCTTCACCGGTGAGCTTAAAGACCTTGAAAATCTCAGGTGCAATGTTGAAGAAAAACTTAGAACCGTGCTTAATCTCAGGACGGTAGTGGAACTGGTAGAGCGGGGTACCATCCCAAGGACTGCGGGCAAGGCCCGGAGGATAATTGACCTGAGAAAGGAATGGTGACCTGAGAAAGGAATGGTGACCTGAGAAAGGAATGTTGAATCCGGCAGGTATCAGGAACAATATCAGAATACCCTGGATATGTCCGGTTGTTTCATGAGCACGGCTGCCAGCAGCCCTGTGAATATGCCTGCACCTACCGCCACAGCAAATCCACCGACCAGCAGCGGGAGTTCGGTAACAGGACTGACATCGATTCCTGTGAATCGTAACAGTGCGAAATTCAGCAAAACCTTTCCGGCAAGGGTGAATATCACACCTGCTAAACCGCCCGCGGTGGAGATGAGCAGTGATTCGCAGAACACTTCAAGGAGAATGGAAAGTCTTGAAATACCTATAGCTTTCATTACAGCAATATCCCCTTCTCTTTCACTGATGGACATTACCATTGTGGTGCCTATGAACAGTATTCCCAGTACAAAGGATATTAGCGAGGATGCAGCAGCGGTAGGCAGGATGCGTTTGTCACTGATTATCCTGTGGCCCACATATTCGGTACCTGTCAGGACAAGATGTTGTGGGTACATTAACCTGAGCAGCGGTCCCGCACCAGGCCCGTCCACCACTATCTGGTCTGCCCTGTCATGTTCAAGGTGACCGGTGATCTTCTGGAGTTCAGATAAATGCAGGACCACACCCGGGTAATTGGAGTATTCTACCGTGTCCACGATATTCATGACCTTGAAGGGTGTCGAAGTGGCAAGACCGTTTGAGGAGATGTTAATGTATAACGCATCACCAATAGTAATGCCCAGCAGGTCGGCCATCTGCCTGTTAATCACAGCTTCTGCAGTCCATTCCCCATCAGAGAAATAGGGATCTCCTTTCGTAAAACCTTCAATCGAGGCCGGCATGACATCAATGGCACCCGGAACCACACCCACTGCCAGGACCACGTTAATCTGGTTACTGTTATCTGACCTGGCATATGCTATCCTGTTCATGACCGGACTTGCACCTTTCACTGATGGGTCATTGAGCAGGGTTTCCAATCCATTGTGTACATCACCCAGCATTATCTGGCCTGATCCGGTTATCGGGTCAAGGATGTCAGAATCTGCAGGTACTACCCAGAAGTCAATGGAACCGGTGGAAACACTGGATTCTTTCAATCCCAGACTGACAGATATGAGCAGGACCATCATGGATACTGTCATGCCAATGGCAACAATAGTGAAAACAGTGCGTGAACGGCGGCGGTAAAGATTTCGTATTGCCATTTTCAGGTATGTCACTCTACGATTCTCCCGTCTTTGAGATGGATTATCCTGTGAGCCCTGGACGTTACATACTCATCATGGCTTACTACTAATATGGTCTGCCCTGATTTCTGGTTTATGGATTCGAATATTTCCAGGATGCGCTCGCCATTGGTTGAGTCTAGTTCTCCTGTAGGTTCGTCTGCAACGATTATAGCAGGGTTGTTTGCAAGTGCCCTGGCAATGGCCACTCTTTGCTGTTCCCCGCCGCTGAGCTGGGAGGGCATGTGCCTGGCGCGGTCTGCCAGACCCATTAAACCTAACAGGTCCAGGGTCCGCTTTTTGCGCTCTTTTTTTGGCATCCAGGCTTCACGCATGGGAAGTTCTACATTTTCAAAGGCAGTAAGTGCGGGAAGCAGGTAGAACTGCTGAAATACGAACCCGATCTGCATGAGCCTGAGCTTGACCAGGTCTCCGGCTGACAGGTTTGAGGTGTTCCTGTGATTTATAAAAATATCGCCGCTACTCGGGCGGTCCACACAGCCAAGTACGTGTAATAGTGTGGACTTACCTGAACCGCTGGGTCCTTTGATAGCGACGAACTCACCTGCTTCAATTTCCAGGTTTATATCAGAGAGAGCTTTGATGGTGATGTCGTCAATCTTGTACTGTTTTGTGACATTACGGGCTTGTATGATGCTCATGTTAAACTTTTATAAACGTTATGATGGGGATTTGTATTTATTGAGAAACACTTATATCTAATTGTCGGGTTAAGTTAATAAATGAATGGTGATATAATATATTAGAGTTATTATATTACATTATTTAATTGCCAAAAACACATATTTCATTCCTGGAATTAACATTTACAGAGTGATAGGAAAAAATGCTTACCAGTGTAATTTCATCAACAACCGTGTCAGCAGCTACAACCGTATCAGCTACAACTGTGTCAGCTGCTACGACCAGCGCAGTCGTTTCATCTACACTGGCAAGTACTACAGCAAGTACAGTATCATCTACCCTTGCAAGTTCTACCACAAGTGCTGCAGCTTCATCTTCTGCAACAGTCAGCGCTATATCCATGACAACCAATATGGGACTTCCTGAGTACGGTGTACTTGCGGTCATTGCACTCATTGTATTGCTCTCAGCCAAGGAAATATTATCAGCGTCATCCC